>CAIPJU010000852.1 GCA_903865465.1 uncultured Bacteroidota bacterium | reverse complement strand
GTGGTTATCAAGTGCTACAACCGATACAGTAAACCTGGGTTACCTGAATTCAGTTAAGGTGGACCTTCCGGACAACCTTTTCGAGGTAGTTCCTGCATGCGATAAGATAATGAAAGATCCTGATGATGTATCATATCCCTCTTACAGGGCTGATTCATATGCAGGATCTGTATATTTCAATGAACCTGGAGAGTACAAAATTCAGGTAATCAGCGATAAAGTTATGCCTAAAGAATCGGTGAATCAGAAGAAGTCAATGGCCGAAAGGTCTAAATTAATGGCTGTAATCCTTTCACCAACAACGAGGTAGTTGTTTAACTGCCAGCTTTTCTGAAAAGAAAAACCCCGTATTAAGGGGAGAACCACGAAAGTTATTAATGATGCCGGATGGCAGACGCAAAGAAAAACAGGGAAGAAAATCTTCCCTGTTTTCTTTTTGTATGCTATGAAGAAACAAAGAGTTTAAAGCGCTGAAGGCAGTTCTTAAGCCATAACTTCTTCTTACCGATATTTCCTTAACTATTTAAAAAGCATTGGTGTAAATTCTGAAAGATATATACGCCAGTTTGTCCAGGTATGACCACCTGTACTCTCGCGGTAGATATATTTAAAATTATGCTTATCGAGGAGATTCCGAAGAGTAACAACACTCTGGTAAACGAAGTCATCTTTACCAACGGCTATCCAATATAGCTTGTACCCACTATTTTTAAGGGCTTCGATCTTAACCTCTCTCTCCTGATCCATTTTTGCAGCTTCATCGCTCTGCATACCAAAATTCATTATCCCCATACTGAAGACTCCAATATAACTGAACATCCCCGGGTTATTGTTTGTAATAGTCTGGGTATGTCCTCCACCCATTGATAATCCGGCAATTGCACGATTATCTTTCCCTTTAAGTGTTCGGTAATTCTTTTCAATAAAAGGGACTACATCCTTAACAAGATGTTCCTCAAATTTGCCGGCATATTTTGCATAGGCTGCCATTCCCTGCTCCCCCTGGCTTGCAAGAGGCGGAACATCATTCTGAGCTCCTGCCTGATTTGCATTTCCGTTAGTCATCACTACAATCATTGGCTTTGTTTTTCCCTGGGCAATAAGGTTGTCCATTATCTGGGCTGCTCTGCCCATGTTGGTCCATGCATCTTCATCGCCGCCAGCTCCATGAAAAAGGTAGAGGACCGGATATTTCTGCTTGACTGTTCCATATGAAGCTGGTGTATATACATATACCCTTCGGTCAGTTTCTAAAACTGATGATGTATACCATACTTTGCTTACAGTACCATGAGGAACACCATTTTTCTGAACATAAAGATCCGATTCCGCTCCCGGTATAATGAAATAACTCTGGTAATTAAGTCCGTCACGACGAACCTGAACATTACCCGGATCGATAGCACGTACACCATCAATAGTAAATGTATAACTGTAAAGTTCCGGTTTAAGAGGGCCGATTGTAATACTGAACAATCCGGTATCATTTCGGGCAAGTGTTTCGCTTGCGCCAAATCCCGACTGCCATTCACCTGAAATGGTAACCTTGGCTGCATCTTTAGAATATAGCCTGAATATTACCTTGTTATCGGGAAGAATCTCAGGAGAAACTATCCTGGCGGGCATCCTGAATGCAGGACGTTGTGCCGGTGCACCTGGTCTTGCCGGTTGCTGTGCAACCAATGTTGCTGATAAAATCAGTAGTGAAACTAATGTTAACAGAGTTGATTTAAGGAAAATTTTCATAATGATATTTATATTAGTTATTGGAAAAGAGTTATGCCAAAGATCGATTGGAGAATACAATACATCTCCATCAGACAATAGCGTAGTTAATTTACTGTGATTTGAATTCATTCTATCTACTATTGGTTTTCAATTCAATTCTGAGCCATGATTATTATTTACTAAATTAAATCAAATCGTATACAAAACGATGGAAGGTAAATCACATAACTTCTTTATTCTTTATAAATATCCCTCTAATCAATTCATATTATGACATTAACCGAAAGATGTTAAAAATTCTTTATTCGTAATTATTTTGTTAAAACAGTGGTAAATTGCAATCTAAACCTAATCACTATGAAAAAGCCTAACTTCAGAATTCTGATATTGTCCGTTTCAATAATCTTTTCGGTTTTTTATTCCGATAATTTAGTTGTTGCACAGTCTGACACATCACATTATGTCCTTCCGGAATTTACGATAGCCACTGTGAAACTTAAAACCGGTGTTGTCGAAAAAGCCATGATGAACTATAACATGCTCACTGAAGAGATGATCTTTCAGAAAAGCGGAATGATGCTCGCACTCGACAGTATTTCTAAGGTAGATACCATCAATCTGGATGGACAATTATTTGTACCTCACGACAAGATCTTTTATGAAGTTCTGGTAATAGGACATTATTCTCTTTTCAAACAAAACAAATGCAATCCCCTGGCGGCAGGAGTTCCATCCGGTTATGGAGGGAGAACAGAAACAGGAGCTGCAAAGAGCAGAACAATGCTTCTCGATATGGGACGGGCATATAAATTGAAGCTCCCTGATGAAATTCATGTAGTTCCCGATTCACATTTCTGGATCCTGAAAGATGGTTTATATCAGAAGGCAAATACTCTGCGTCAGGTAATTAAGATATTCCCTGCCCGTGAAAAAGAGATCAAGCAGTTTGTCAGGAAGAACAGAACCGATTTTTTGATAAACCAGGATGTTGTAAATCTGGTGGTTTTTTGCAACAAAATATGATCAGAACAGTGATCAGAATCCATTCAGCTTCATCTTAACAGTGGGGATTAGCAGAAGGAAACCCAGAATAAACAGTATTGCCAATATCGGAAAAACCCATTTAACCCATTTGGCATAAGGTATTCTTGCCATACCAAGCACGCCTATCAGCACACCGGATGTAGGAGCTATCATATCAGTGAATCCTGCACCAAACTGAAATGCCATAATAGTTGCCTGTCGTGTAAGTCCTACTATATCAGAAAATTCTGACATAATAGGAATAGTAAGGGCGGCTTTGGCCGAACCAGAAGTGATCACCAGGTTTAGTAATGACTGAAATACATACATTATTGTTATTGCCGACATCTGTCCTGCCCCATGCAGGGCCCCCGACAATGAGTTGAGGACAGTATCAATAATCTGACCGTCGGTAAGGATTGCTATAATACCACCTGCAAACCCAACAACGAGCGATGCGGAAACAATATCCTTTACGCCTTCGACGAAAAGTCTCGTTACATCCCCTGGTGATTTGCCGGCTGCAAAACCTGTTATTATACCCATTGCCAGAAAGAGGGCTGCTATCTCCTTAATATACCATTCATATCCCAGAACTCCTATTATAAGGTATATCATTGTGTAAGCAAGAATATTGAGGATAAAGAAGTGAAGCGATTTCCTTAAGGTGATTACAGAAGTAATGAACCACAAAACCGTAAAAACAGGCAGCAAAGGTAGAGTGATCTTTGACAATCCTATTGTGAGGTTTGTCTGAGGATATTTAAAGGTAAAAATGATCATTACTATACCTGTCAGAAGGCCGGTTATCCACGATGAAACAGGTGTGAAATACTTAATATCTTCAACGTGGGAGTTTCCTTTTTTCCTCCAGTATTCATCGGCTTCAAACATTATGCTCCTGGAAGGGTTCTTCCTGATTCGGGCGGCATACCACAAAACGAATGCTATACCCGCCATTGTTACTATTATCCAGCAAAAAGTGCGGTATTCGATGCCTGTAAACAGAGGTACGCTTGCAAGCCCCTGGGCAATACCCACTGTGAAAGGGTTTAGAATAGCTGCAGCAAATCCGATATGTGCAGCAAAATAACAGAGGGCGATCCCCACTATTGAATCATATCCCATTGATATTGAAAGAGGTACAAAAATAACTGCAAATGCTATTGTCTCCTCTGCCATCCCAAAAACAGCTCC
>CAIPJU010000851.1 GCA_903865465.1 uncultured Bacteroidota bacterium | reverse complement strand
CTACACGACGCTCTTCCGATCTATCATATGTAAACCATCAATATCCCAGAAGTCGGTCTTAACGGCATGAGTAAGTATCTCAGCCACTCCCGATTGCTTTGATATGATAACAGGCACATTCGACTGCATTGCTTCGAGAGGTGATATCCCGAATGGTTCCGAAACCGAAGGCATTATATATACATCGCTCATGTCGAGCATGGTAAATACATCAGAACCCTTCAGGAAGCCTGTAAAATGAAACCTGTCGGTAATCTTCAGCGCAGCAGCTCTTCGCATCATCTTTTCCATCATATCACCCGAGCCTGCCATAACAAACCTCACATTGTCCATAACCTGAAGTACTTTGTAAGCGGCTTCGATGAAATATTCAGGACCTTTCTGAAGGGTTATGCGACCAAGGAATGTAACCACTTTTTCGTCAAAGCCTTTTTTAATCAGCTTATTTTCAGGGATTTCAACAGGCTCAACGGCATTGTAAACGGTTTCAACTTTTGCGGGATCGATATTATATTTACTAATGACAATATCCCTTGTGAGGTTACTGACAGTTATTATTTTGGAAGAAGCGTCCATACCACTTTTTTCAATTCTGTATACATCGGGGTTGACGCTTCCGCCGCTTCGGTCGAAGTCGGTGGCATGAACATGTATCACAAGCGGTTTGCCTGACACCTCAGCAGCTGCAATCCCTGCAGGATAGGCAAGCCAGTCGTGGGCATGTATTATATCAAACTCCTGTTCTTCGGCTATTACTGATGCGACAACGGAGTATTTATAGATCTCGTCCATCAGTGAACTGCCGTACTTTCCTGAGAAGTCAATTGTTCCTTTGTTATTGGTCTGGATGATAAGATTATGCTCAGAGATCTCGGACCTTGTCAGCTTCCAGAAATCTTCCGGATCGGTATAGGGGACGATCCTGGATGAAACTTCAATCATCTCAATGGGTCGTCGGGAACCCTTGTAGTAAATTTTCTTGTAAGCTATGGGAACCTGGTTTGCTCCAACCACTTTCACCATTGACTGGTCCTCATCTCCCCATGCCTTGGGGACAACAAATATCACCTCAAGGTCATCGAGTGTAGCCATTCCTTTGGTAAGGCCGAAGCTGGCGGTACCTAATCCTCCCGAAATATGAGGCGGAAACTCCCATCCAAACATTAAGACGCGCATATTCTATACTCAGTTATTGATTTGCATATTTTTTAGCAAGAAGGTCGATTATACGCAAAACCTCTCCAACACTCCAGGCTTGTGATATAGCACCCTGTGGTGCATGAGGAGGATCTCCGTCGTGAATTTCCGACAATGTGCTTATCCCATGCTCATTCATAACGGCTTCGAGGCCAAAAATCAACTTCTTAACTTTCTGAACACCCTGGCTTCCGTAGACCCTGAGCCACCCTTCACAGAAAGGTCCGTAAAGCCATGGCCATACAGTTCCCTGGTGATAGGCTTTATCCCTTTCTTCCTGATTGCCTTTGTAGAGGCCCTTATAAAACATATTGCCCGGTGATAGGGTCCGCAGCCCCCTTACAGTTACAAGCTCCTTGTCGACAACATCCAGAACCTTTTTCATCTGTTCCTTGCTAAGCATTGTAAATGGCATTGAAACAGCAATAACCATGTTAGGTCTGACAAACATATTCCGTCCTTCATCATCATTGACGTAATCGGCCAGGTAACCTGCCTTCTCATCCCAGAACAAATCGAGGAATGAATTCTTAATAAGTTCCGGAAGTGCTTTAAATTCAGAAATAAAATGTTTGTCTTTTGCAATTGCAGCTCTCTCAAGTGCAAAGCAAACTGCATTGTACCATAGTGCGTTTATCTCAACGTCATATCCCCTGCGCGGAGTAACAGGAACACCATCGACTACAGCATCCATCCAGGTAAGCGATTTGCCAGGGGCGTCGGCATAGATGAGTCCGTTGTCGCGCATATGAATGTTAAAGCCTGTGCCTGATTTATATGCTTTTAATATTGATTTTGCAGCTTCACCATAAAGTTCCCAGCAATCTGTACCTCCATGTTCGAGATATTGCTGAATAGCCCAGAAGAACCACAGAGGTGCATCCACAGAATTAAATGCAGGATTATCGGGATCGCCCATGTTCGGGAAAAGACCGTTCTTCATTGTTCCTACCTGAGTATCAAGCACTTCCCTGTAAAGAGCCAGTTTATGACGCGCAACAGCAATCCCGGGAAGAGAGATGAATGTGTCGCGTCCCCAGGCACCAAACCATGGGTAACCGGCAATAATCAGGGTCCTCCCTCCTCTCTTCTCAACAAATTGTTGGGCAGCATTCCTAAGACAATTAATAAAACTGTCGCGAGGAATTTTTGAAGCCATATTTTTTGTGAACTTAGCCTTCAGACCTGAAGTTTTTTCTTCTTTTGTTGAAGCAGAAAAGACTATTATATCTCCCTTTTTTGCATTCAACTCAAAAAAACCTGGAGTGAACAAGTCCTCGGAATAATCATAACCCCTCTTCTGTTCTTCAATATACTCAACGCCAAGATACCAGTCAGGAACGGGGATGAATTCTGCCTTTGTTGAAAACTGCATATTAAGATACGGAAATCCTTCGTACATCTTGGATTTCACACCATTTTCGATAAATTCAACCCTGGTATTTGCACTCAGGTTGGCGTGTGTCAGCTGATGGATATTTCTGAAAGCCAGGAAAGGGCGGAACTGAAGCTTCATTGGCTCTGATGCTTCCAGAATTGTAAATCTCAGCAAAAACTGTTCTTCATAATGAACGAACAATCTTTCCTGTTTTACAATTACACCCCCAACCCTGTAAATACGTGAAGGAATATTGTCAACATCATAGTCCTCAATGTATTTATGTCCTTTGGGATAGTAATAATCGCCCTTGTACTTTCTGATGCCGATATTAAAACTCTTTTCTTTATTAACGACGGTGATATCCATAGTTGAAAGGAGAACATACCTTTCGCCACCGAAAGCGTCGACGGGACAAATAAGCATTCCGTGATATTTACGGGTATTGCAGCCAACAAGCGTCGTGGAGGAAAAGGATCCTGCCCTGTTTGTCCTTATCATTTCCCTGTGGAGAGAATACTCAAGGTTGACAATCTGACTCTTATCATATTTAATATAACTCATATATCAATTGTTTGTCTAAACAAAAATCCTGTTTAAAGATAAAAATTTTAACTAATATACTAACCACTTATTTTCTTGCAAAGGAAAGTTAAATTTTCATAAAAGTAACTACAGATCAAAAAAAGAATAACTTTGCAGGGCATAATTCTAAAAATATTATAATATTAATGAATAAAAAATATTTTCTGTTCATAATTGCAGCTCTCATTTTTACTTCATGTAAAAACAAATCAGTTCAGATTAGCGGTACACTTTCAAATCCCAAAGCCGGAGAATATTTATTCCTCGATGAACTTAAATCCGACAAGCTGCAAACCCTCGATTCAGTAAAGATTGATCAATCAGGCAGTTTCAAATTCAAAAGGGACATTAAGATACCTGCTTTCTATCTGTTGAAGATAAATCAGGAGGACTTTCTTACAATGCTTGTTGAACCGGGAGAAAAGGTTAAAGTCGATGCCTTGCGTGATTCACTAAATTACCCCGTATCGGTTACAGGTTCAGCCGGTACCGAGAAGATGGCTGAGTATAACCACATGCTAAGGAAAACGGTTAATAAACTGAAAGGATTGAGGGATATCTACATGCAGACTACCGACAGTACAAGGCTCCCGATGGTGATGCAAACACTCGACAGCCTCGCACAGGTTTACCTTAATGAAATTAATTCATATACCAAAAATTATATCGACTCAAATATTACATCCCTTATCAGCCTGGTAGCTCTGTACCAGCAGGTAGCGCCAAACGTATATGTACTGAATCCTGCAAAGGATCTGGAATATTATATCAGGGTCGATTCCTCTCTTTCGCGCAATTTTCCCGATCATGATATGGTATCATCCCTTCATGAACAGGTTGCACAGCTTGTGTCGCAGGTCACAGGAAAGCCCGAAGTCAAAAAGGCTTCAGCCAGCGATGTAAGTGCACCGGAAATAACTCTTCCATCCCCAAAGGGTGACACGATAAAATTATCCTCAACCAGGGGATCATATGTTCTGCTCGATTTCTGGGCTTCATGGTGCAATCCATGCCGGCGCGAAAATCCAAATCTGGTTAAAGCCTATGACAGCTATCACAGGAAAGGATTTCAGATCTTCCAGGTATCTCTCGACAAGACCAAAGATGCATGGGTAAAAGGAATAGAAGATGACAAGCTTGGCCGCTGGATTCATGTCAGCGATATCAAATACTGGGAATCACCGGTAATTAAGCTTTATAAAATAGAGTCAATCCCATCCAATTTCCTCCTCGATCGCGAAGGCAGGGTTATTGCTACCAACCTGAGAGGGGAAAAGCTTCAAAATAAGCTCGCCGAATTGTTTAATACTAAATAGTGTAATCTTAATTCTCCAAAAGGTAATTCTATTATTGATGAGACGAATATTTATCCTTCTGTCTGTGGTCCTGATATTCTCAGGATGTAAAGAAAAAAACTCATTCAGGGTTAAAGGCATAGTGAACGTTGAAAAGAAGAGCGTAATCTATATTCAAAGAGTTGATGTTGACCAGGCAGTTCCAATCGACTCTGCAAAGATCAGCAAAGGCGGGAACTTCAGTTTTAAGGTAAAATCAACTGATCCTGAATTCTATCAGGTTGGCTTCACTACCGATAATTTCATTACGATACTTGCAAAACCCGGAGAGAAGATAAACCTTGTCTTTAAAGGGAAGTATCTTTTTGATAATTATTCGGTAACAGGATCGCCTGAATCACAAAAGATTAAGGAACTCGACAAAACTCTTTCCTCGACAAAAAGAGAACTCGACTCATTAAACTCCATTTATAAGAAGTCTTCGGGAGAACCAGGTTTTGAAGCCAAAGCCCCTGTGCTTGAAGCCGAATACAAAAGGATTGTTGATAACCAGCGAAAATACAATATTGGATTTATACTCAAGAATATAAGTTCGTTAACCTCAATAAAAGCACTTTATCAGAGGCTAAATCCCGACACCTATGTTCTTTATGACCCTCGCGATCTGCAATATCTCAAAATATGTGCCGACTCTCTTACCCGGCGCTATCCCAATTCAAAACATGTACAGGCACTGGCACGCGATTTTGAGAAGGAGATGAACCAGATGGCCCTTAACCGGATTGAATCAATGTCGAAGGATATGCCTAAGACAGAACTCAATCCCATTCTGACTGATATTTCAGGAAGAAGAATTGCCCTTTCATCATTAAAAGGCAAATATGTCCTTCTTTCATTCTGGACCATCAAATCGAATGATTGCATTGAGGAAAACCTTCTGCTTAAAGAGTTGTATAAACAATATAATAAGAAAGGGTTTGAGATTTATCAGATCAATGTTGACGAGAACGAAGCGGATTGGAAAGCAGCAGTAAAATTTGATGAACTGCCATGGATCAGTACCCGTGAGGATAATCCTGCTGACCCCAAAAATGCAATACTATTCAATGTAAAGAGCTTGCCGGCCACCTACATTTTCGACAGGGAAGGAACCATTGTTGCCAATAATCTTCATGGAAGAACTCTCAGGATAAAATTAGAACAGATATTCAGTAAATAACATAACCGGGTTTGAAAGAAAACGGCAAAATATACTTCGCATCAGATTTTCACCTCGGACTTGCTACAGGTACACCTACCCTATTCAGGGAAAGAAAAGTCGTCAGCTGGCTGAAAAAAGCAGCAGAGGATGCTAAGGAGATTTACCTTCTTGGTGACATATTTGATTTCTGGTGGGAATACAAGCTGGTTGTACCGAGAGGGTATACCAGGTTTCTTGGGACTGTCGCGGAAATTACCGATTCGGGTATTCCTGTTCATTTCTTTACCGGAAACCACGACATGTGGGTACGTGATTACCTTTCGTCGGAATGTGGAATGACAGTGCATACGGCACCGGTCACAATAGATTTTAATGGGAAGAAATTTCATCTGGCACATGGGGAAGGACTGGGAACAACTGAAGCAGGATATAAAATACTCCTCTCAATATTCAGAAGTAAAATACTTAGGGCTATGTATTCATCACTTCACCCCTCCATTGGAGTGGGAATCGGACATATGTGGTCATTAAACTCAAGGCTGGGGAAAGGTCTAGTCGACGATTTTTACGGTGAAGAGAAAGAAGACCTGTTAAGATATGCCAGAACCGTTCTGGTAAATGAAAAGATTGACTATTTTGTTTTTGGCCACCGTCATTTAGGAATGATCTTCAGGCTTAAGCAGGGTGCTGAGGTACTGATTCTGGGTGACTGGATTAAAAACGGAAGTTTCGGGGAGTGGGACGGACAAGAGCTCAGATTCACAAAGCTCTAAAGATGACTATCATCAACATTTACGGTAAGAATATAATAAGAATACTCACCGTTTATACTCTCAAACTTATAATCAAGTTTCCCAATTGATTTCCGGGCAATATCAATAAGCCCCAGGTTGCCGGTACTATCGGTAGCTATTGTTTGTTCTGAAAGAGATTTCCTGAAAAGTTCCTTTAGCCCGTTTTGATCAAAATTATTAATTATATCCAGTTTCCCCTTTAGGGATGCCACATCAGAATTAAGAATGAGATTACCGGTTGAAAGTTTATAAACCCCACCATCGAGCCTGATCATGATTACGGGCATTCCGAATTCCTCCTCTGCCTCTCTACCCGGACTGTATCGCAGGACATTATCAAGAGTTTCGACAAGAATGCTGAATACCCTTTTCCTCTGCTGCGATTTTATGTCTTCCTCTGAAAGCCTGGTCTCAGTGAAGGAGAGCATCTCCTTCCCGATGTTGGGAGAAATATGTCCCAGCCAGAGAAGATAGACATTGTTCTCGGCCATTATCCGTTCAAGCTGGGCAACTGTCTTCCCCTGATATGAATTATCCTTTTTCGTGAAGCTGAGCCCTTCACCTCCGGAATTTACAGTCTTACTTAAAGTAAAGTATGAGTACTCATCATTAATGTTTACAAAATCATAGTCGAGCTGATTGCCTGTTTTCCTTGCCATCTCAATGAGCCCAAGCCCAGCTCCGCCTTTATTGCTGAATTCAGCCTCACTAAGCATTTTACGATAAACAACCCTGATTTCATCTGGTTCAAGGTTTATGATCTGGTCGAGCCTCTTCTTGAGATTCTCAACTCCGGATTTCTGCAAAACATTCCCTGTGGTAACAGTATAGTCCTCATCGGATTTCGAATAGACAACCATTGACATGTCGGCATATGAGGTGCTATGCCTCGACACATTCTGAAGACTTTCGAGTACAAACATGAAAAGTCGTTTCCGTCCAAGGAAGCCGAACTCAGAGTTCTCCATCTCTTTTTCAAGAAGAGTAAGAAGAGGAACTGAATTCTCAGTGGTAACAACGCCCCTGTAAACGAACATAAGGCGTTCCTTCATCATTTTATTTCTGATACGTTGGGTCAGATCCATGAAAACGTTCCCTTGAAGGTTAAAAATCACATAAAATTAATAAAATTCGATAAGCCCGCAAAAAATAATCAGCGCCTGCCTGATTTTAATATTTAAATTGAATTAAGTATACTGCAGCATTCGGGACAGAAGTTAGCGCTTTTCTGGTCAATGTCCTCGACATAGGTCCCTGATCTCATTACGCATGTTATGCTATGACAATGGATTAGTCCAAAAGTATGTCCCAATTCGTGAATGACCTCTTTCGCGAATCGTTCGATAAGGAGTTTACCTTCGGCTGCGATCCCATAACGTTCATTGCTAAGCCTGTGACAGGAAGCAATCCCGGAACGCCCGTTAAGGTATGCCTGTCCGAATATATATGTGAGAATGGGTATATATAGATCGATACTGAACAAGCCCATGGTTTTGAACCCGTCGGAGGAGTAGGTATTCTCTACTTCATTCAAAAGTCTTGTTCCGTTGTATTGCCTTCTTAAAGGATCGTAGAACTCATTCAGGTCGATATAGCCTTCCTTAATATTTACCAGGCACCGGAACTCTGTTCCAACTGCTCCGGCAACTTCCTTAATGAAGTCTTCATCGAAATACCCGAAAGAGATCAGTGTTATGTTTTTCCCGTTCATCCGGCAAAACAGGTATCAAAATTAAATTAAGCCTTGGTTGCAGCTTTAATAAACTCTGGAACTGTAACATTGTTCATTACCAGGCGATCATTCAGAAGATTTAAGACCATACTTTGCGATCTTGTTATACAGGGTAACCCTGTCAACCTTTAACGCCCTGGCTGCCTTTGAAATGTTCCATCCATATTTGATGAGGATATTCCGGATGTGGCTTTTTTCGAGGTCGTCGAGACTTTCGATTGTGTTGCTAACGATTGTTTTTTCAAGAGGAAGGTCTTTAAGTGTTATCTTCTTGCCGTTACCTACCACAATTGCCCGCTCTATCATATTTTCAAGCTCACGGACGTTACCCGGAAAACTGAATTCCTCCAGCCTTTTTAAGGCAGAAGGCTCAATAATAACAGGGGAACGGTTCATCGAAAGACAATACTTTTTGATAAAGTAGTCGACAAGAAGAGGGATGTCATCCACTCTTTCGCGCAAGGGGGGAATATTTATATTCACAACGTTAAGCCGATAATAGAGGTCTTCACGGAATGTACGGTTATCGACCATGCTCTTCAGATCCCTGTTAGTTGCACAAATTACCCTGAAGTCAGAAGATATTTCCTTATTGCCGCCGACCCTCATAAAACTCTTTGTTTCAAGCACACGCAAAAGGTCTATCTGCATTCTTGTTGGTATCGTTGCTATCTCATCAAGAAAGATTGTTCCGTTATCAGCCATTTCAAACCGGCCCTTCCGGTTGTACATAGCCCCGGTAAAAGCTCCTTTTTCGTGTCCGAAAAGTTCGCTTTCCAGGAGGTTCTCGGATAGCGCACCGCAATGCACACTTACAAGAGGAAAGAACCTTCTCGGAGAATTTGCATGTATAGCCCTGGCTACCAACTCTGTTCCTGTTCCGCTTTCGCCGGTGATCACAACCGATGAATTTGAAGGAGCAACACTCTCAATATCCCTGAGCACTCTCTTCATAGAATCACTCATCCCAATCAGATCTTCAACATTCTCAAGAGCTACCACCTTTTTCTTCAGATTTTCATTCTCTTCGGAGAGGACAATCTGTTTTGATGCATTTCTGATAAGGTGCGACAGGTCGTCGGGATCGAAGGGCTTGGTGACATAATCATAAGCACCATCCTTCAGGGCCTGAACTGCGGTATCGACTGCTGCAAATGCTGTCATAATGATCACTATTGACTCTGGCTTTAAGAGCTTGATTCTCTTGAGCATCTCCATCCCATCCATTCCCGGCATCTTAATATCGGCCAGGATGATGTCATAGCTCTCATTTTCCAGAATAGAGAGTGCAATTTTCGCATTTGCAGCACACTCAACAAGGTAACCATCTTCGATAAACCAATTGTATAATGAATCTCGTACTGATGCTTCATCATCAACAATTAAGATTGAGATTTTTCTTGACATTCCCTGATCCTCCTAACTCATGATTAAAGGTAAAGTAATTGAAATGGTAGTTCCGTTTCCCGGTTCCGACCTGACATCGATCTTCCCGTTATGGGTTTGAATTATTCCATGAACAATAGATAAACCCAGACCTATCCCGCTTGTACTGTGTTTAGTCGAAAAGAAAGGTTCGAAAACATGTG
>CAIPJU010000850.1 GCA_903865465.1 uncultured Bacteroidota bacterium | reverse complement strand
GGCAGGACAAGCAATGAATTCCCCAACTGCAGCAATACTCGGTCGTTGAACCAACATCAGGTTTGCTGCAAGGCTGGCTGGACATTGGAGCAATGGTCATTTTATCACTGTTGTGCTTCATCTGGGCTGGACAAACATTGCTGGACTTTTGTTAGTTAACTTGTACTTTTATATCTTTAATCAGCAGCGGTTCCGGGCGGACAAGCATTGAATTCCAGCCCTGCAGCAAGCCCTGCTCGTTGTGCGTTATTTTAAACATGCTTATTCAACCTTCGATGAAGTACACATTAATTTTTGTCATTTTTTCTTCTCTTTCTCCTCTGTTATATGGACAAGTTAATGATACAGTTAAACATGCTACACAACTTGGAGATTCTCTAAAATTTATCGACGCGATTTCTATTTTAAAGACTGAAATAAAAAAACACCCTAATAATGCAGATGCTTATTATTGGTTAGGCAGGTACTCCCATTATCTTGTTTATGACACCAGGCCTTTTGTACAGAAGAGCGACGAATGGTCTGAAAAAGAAGTATTAGGCAATTTAAAGAGAGCTATATATTTAAATCCAAATTTAGGCGATGCCTATTACTTTCTTGCCGTAGAGTATAGTGCAAGAGCAAGGGAAGCAATCCAAAGTAATCATATCGAACAAGCAAAAAAAGAACTGCTTGAGGCGCATAAATTTGGTGGCTTCCCCGATTATATTATAGCATACTCAAGAAGTATTTTACAAGCCTGCGATGAAAATGCAATTTTATTTTCAAATCAGGATGCTTCCGTAAATGCATTCATGTATGTGCAACTGGTAGAGGGATTCCGGAAAGATGTTTCAGTCATCACTATAAACCTGATGGAAAGACCATTTTATATCAAATACATGAGAGATGGTGTCCCCAATGAGATTACTAAAATCCCAATCTCATGGAGTGACAATCTGATTATGAATATGTATAGTTATTTCCCATGGAAAGAGCAGGTGATAAAAATTAAAATATCCCCACAAATGAAGCAGGAATATAACGTTCCTGATTCTATAAATGAAATGTTACTTACCGTGAAAGATAAATATGGAGGATCAGCTATGTGGATTGGCACAGCGGCCATTTTAAATATATTGGAAAATAATAAGTTTGAGAGACCTGTTTATTGTGCGCTGCCTTATGAAGACGATATGTTTGAATTTACGGACTACTTGCAGAATGAGGGATTTGTTTGTAAGTTCATACCAAACAAGGTAAAAGATTCGGTCAATGAATATAATAAAGTAAAATTTGAATCGAGTGTCTTAAATGATAATAACTATAAAAAATTGACTGACATAAAACTTCACAATCAACCAAGGGCGAACTACTTTTTTGTAGATAGCAGAAGAAACATAATTCTTGGTTACGTTCAATTTCTTATAAAATCAAATAAAAAGGAAGAAGCAAAAAATGTTTATTTAAAAATGAACTCACTGATGCCGGTGTCTGATTGCCCCCTGTCAAACGCCTTAGAAGACAGATGTAAAAAAATAGAAAAGCAGTTAGTGATAAAATAAAACAAACGCACAACATTGCATTGCAGCAATTGGGGCTGAGGAATAACGTTCTTCAACTGCAACAAATATCCTAGCATCAGTTCCGGCTGAGGGAATTCTGAGCGGCAGTAGAATATATCATGATCTTTTGTAACTTAGTTCAGCGACAGTAAGCCATGGGCGACGGAAGAGCATTCCCCAACCGCTTCAATGCTTGGACGTTGGGCGTCACTTTAGATAGACACTTTCTTATGAATAAAACCTACGATATTTTACTTGACGGCAATAAAATTGGAACGACTGAACTTGAAAAAGCAGACGCACCAATGGGTGTTGTTTTTGGCAAAATAAATTTTATCAATATTATTTCTGGCTATGACTTTTTTAAAACTCATTGCTTAACAAACAACATCAAAATAGTCACTGATTATCCAGACGACAAACTTATTCAGACAAGTGACATTCCAAATCTTATAGTAATTGACGAGACAGGAACTAAAATAAAAGGAATTGGAGCAAATGTTTCAGGCATGGACAATGATGTGTTTGACATCACAGTTTTAGGCATTCCTTATCCATTTTATGAAGAAGAGTTTCCTCATCATGTTAAGGCTTATAATGAAATGTTTTGACGATGAAAATGACTATTGACCAAAAGAACATTTTGAAATCCATTGACGAAATTCTTTGGAATGATTGGGACCCAATTGGAGTAAATAATATGGAAGAAGCAAGAGATGAATATACAAGTTATGCGTTGCAAATCTTCGGTTTAAAAATTCACAAGGCAGACAAGACAACTATTGCAGAAAATCTTTACAAGTTTGAATTAGTTGACATGGAAGTTGCGACTAAAGAAAGCAAAAAACATTGCGAAGAAATTGCTCAGAAGATTATTGACTTGTAAGACAAAAAGCGAACGCCCAACATTAGGTTTGGCATTATTGGGGCT
>CAIPJU010000849.1 GCA_903865465.1 uncultured Bacteroidota bacterium | reverse complement strand
TCAAACCCTTCAGATATTTGCCATCTGATTTAAATTTCATTATTTTAGCAGAGCCAATTCATTTTGAAGTAATCTTATTATGGCAAGTCTCATACCGGGGTACGAATATGACATATTTATAAGCTATCGCCAGAAAGATAATAAACACGATGGTTGGGTTACTGAATTTGTTGATAACCTGAAGTGGGAACTTGAGTCAACTTTTAAAGAAGAGGTAAGTGTTTACTTTGACATTAATCCACATGATGGGCTCCTGGAGACACATGACGTTGGCGCTTCACTGAAAGAGAAACTTAAATGTCTCATCTTTATCCCGATTATATCCCGCACTTACTGTGATCCCAAATCATTTGCCTGGGAACATGAATTCAAGTCATTTGTAGAACAAGCTTCAAATGATCAGTATGGATTGAAGGTAAAATTGCCGAATGGAAATATTGCATGCAGGGTATTACCAATTCGTATATATGATCTGGATCCTTATGATAATAAATTATATGAATCCGTTCTGGGAGGAAAACTTCGGGGAATTGACTTTATATATAAATCTGCAGGAGTTAACAGGCCACTAAGATTAAAAGAAGATAATCCTCAGGAGAACCTGAATCACACAGTTTATCGCGATCAGATAAATAAGGTCAGTAATGCTATTAAAGAAGTAATAGCAGCAATTGAACAACATCGTTTACAGCCGGAGGACGTTTCAAAGGAAATATCCAGGCCAAAGGCTCTCCTTATGAAAAATCCTAAGACAAAAAGCAAAATAATTCTGTTTTTAGCTTTGATATTAATTGTTGCAGGGTTCTTATTTATTCCAAAATTTTTTAAGTCAAGTGAACATCTTGAAAAGTCTATAGCTGTATTACCATTTATAAATGACAGTCCTGACCAGGGGAACTCTTACTTTATCAATGGAATTATGGAGGAGATACTGAATAATCTGCAGACAATAAAAGACTTCAGGGTTCTTTCCAGAACTTCGACTGATCAATACAGGGGTACTATTCGCCCTCCGATTCCAAAAATTGCAAAAGAATTGGGTGTTAACTACATAATTGAAGGCAGCGGACAAAAATATGGAAACAAATTTGTTCTGAGAGTGCAACTTATTGCAGCCAGAAATGAGAGACACATCTGGGGTAAATCTTATAACCTTGAAATAAAACAGACCAGCGATATTATTGATATTCAAAGCGAAATAGCTACGACGGTTGCAAAAGAATTACAAACAACCATCACGCCCGAGGCGAAGCAATTCATTGAAAAAACACCTACTTCCAACCTTACTGCTTATGATTTCTATCACCAGGGGGAGGAGGAGATGAAAAAATATACGACAAACAATATCAACGGACAGGCATTAATAAAGGCAGAAAGACTTTATAAACAATCAATTAAATATGATTCTTCCTTCGCTCAGGCCTATGTCGGGTTGTCGATGGTATATTATGCAAAACATTGGGCCAAATCATATTTGTCAGGGAATTTTCTTGACTCGGTTCTCATCCTTGCAAACCGGGCTATTTCTTTTAATAATACTCTGGCAGCATCCTACTGGATAAAGGCAAAATGTTATTACGAGAAAGGTGAGATTGAAAAGGCAATTAAAGAAAATGACAAGGCAATACAATATAATCCGAATTGCTGGGAAGCCTATGCGGGAAATGCAACTTCTTATATCGATTATGATCAGGTCGATTATGTTAAAGTATTGGAAAACTACCAAAAAGTTCTTAGTATTAATCATGGTACTAATACGCCCGGCATTTTGCGTAATGTGGGTACTGTTTATGCAGTTTATGTCGGATTAAAAGAGAAGGCGGATTATTACTTTCAGGAAGCTTTAAAAATTGACGGCGACTCACTTCAACACCTCAACTGCCTGGCTAATGTTGAATTATGGTCTGGTAATTTTAGGGAATCTATTAAATTATTCGCCGACAGCTACTCAAGAGATACAAACCAGATCGGGAACCTTGAAGCTATAGGATTATGTTATTTATTTATGCGTCAGGATAAAGAAGTTTTAAAATGCTACAAGATGTACGACGACAAGACCAAAGCAAGGGGAGGTTTGAATCTCTATGGGAATCACCGTCTTGGATATGGATACATAAAGAATGGATAT
>CAIPJU010000848.1 GCA_903865465.1 uncultured Bacteroidota bacterium | reverse complement strand
GCACCTGAGTAGCGGAAATGTAAATACAGGAATCAGAGCCAGAGTAAATATGAATATTACCTATCAGTTGCCGAAAGACCTTGTAGTAGAACTGTTTGCCAACTATAATTCGGCATCCAAGAGCCTTCAGGGGACAAGACCACAGTTCTTCATTTATAACTTTGCGTTCAGAAAATTGTTCCTGGATAAAAAGGCCAGCTTCGGATTCACAACTACCAATCCTTTCAGCTATTATATTAATCAGAAGATGACTGTAAACACTTCCAATTCTTCATCTTACAGTTTAAGAAAAATGCCTTTGCAGTCATTCGGTGTCAGCTTCACCTATAAGTTTGGTAAGCTCGAATTTAAAAACGGGAAGAGGGAAGAGAACGACAATAGCCAGATGGAGGAAAGCAGCAGGTAAAAAATCATATCCAAAGCCACCTGAAAAGATAAACTCATGATGACTTTTGAGCACTTAAAAGATTCCCGAAACAGGATAAGAAATATTTGATACCTTCTATAACAAAATACAATTCACTTATTATTAACAAATTAAATTATAACAAAATGAAGAAATTGGTATTTGTCTTTGCAGCAATTTTCCTCTCTTTCCTTGTCGCTACCGGTCAAAACCCTGCTGCCGGATACAAGATAGTTCAAAGGATCCATCTCGATGGGGAAGGTTTCTGGGATTACCTGAACGCTAATGACGCAACTGGTATGTTGTATGTCTCACATGGTAAAGTGGTTCATGTGGTAGATCTGAACACCGGCAAAAGCGTGACAACCATAACTGATGTTAATGGAGTACACGGCATTGCAGTAGCTCCTGAATTCAACAAAGGATACATAAGCAACGGATCAGGTGATAATGTTACCGTTTTCAATTTAAAGGATTTCAGCATAATAGGAAAAATAGCTTTAACCGGAAAGAATCCCGATGCAATTATGTATGAGCCATTCTCAAAAACCATAATTACATGGAATGGCCGTTCATCAAATGCTACTGTGATTGACGTGAACACTGATAAAGTTATCCAGACGATTCCACTTGCAGGAAAACCTGAGGCATCAGTGAGTGACGGAAACGGTAAGGTATATGTTAATATCGAAGATAAAAGCTCTGTCAGTATGATTAATGTTAAAACCTGGAAGGTGGAGCAGACATGGTCAATAAGTCCGGGTGAGGAGCCAAGCGGACTGGCAATTGATACTGAGACTCACCGTCTCTTCAGCGCTACTGACAAGCTAATGGTTGTTCTTGATGCAGAAACAGGAAAAGTTGTTACTACAATTCCAACAGGAGGAGGCGTCGACGGAGCAGGCTTTGATCCTGTACTCAAAAGAGCATATAGCTCATGCGGAGAGGGTGTTCTCACTGTAATTCAGGAAGATAACAAAGACACATTCAGGGTTCTTGAAAATGTTCCTACACAGTCGGGAGCAAGAACTATTTCAGTAAGTGCAAAAACACACAGGATATACCTGCCAACAGCAGAATTTGGACCAGCTCCCGAAAAAACAGCAGATAATCCAAGGCCACGTCCCAATATGAAACCCGGAACATTTACAGTGCTGGTACTCGAACCTGCCAAATAAGCGACCGGTTTATAAAATTAAACAGCTGATATGACCGCCTGAATGGTTTATTTTACCTTTTCAGAGATTCTGTTGCACAGGGTTATATCATCTGTTTATTTTTGTTTTATAAAATCAGTAAAAACAGAAGTTAATGAATTTTGTGCTATTTTTGGATAGAAGCAAATTGAAATTAGTTGTAATTGGATAATTTATCATTATGATGAGATACATACTTCTTATTCCGATACTTTTTCTCAATACGATAAATACTTTTTGTCAGACCAGGGATCTTCAGTTTTATCTCAGTGAAGGTCAAAAAAATAGTCCTTTGCTTAAGGATTTTGCTAACCAGGCAT
>CAIPJU010000847.1 GCA_903865465.1 uncultured Bacteroidota bacterium | reverse complement strand
ACAGCCATTGATGCAATAAAATCTTCCCTTACCAGCCAGTTTACGATGATGGGTGCCAACTCATTCACGATAACCTCCAGGGGCTTGAATATACAAATTGGCAATGACCGTTACCGGGCGAAGAATTTCGCAAGGATCTCATTCAGGGAGGCTGAAGAATTCAAGGGCCGTTTCAATGAAGGTGCGCGGGTTTCTGTTTTTGTAAATGCTTCCGGACTGGCCACAGTGAAATATGGTTCTGAAAAGACCAACCCCAATGTTTCGCTTTTAGGGGTTGACGAAAATTATTTGGCTGTCTCTGGTTATGAGATCGAAAAAGGGAGGAATTTTATACAGGATGAAATTCAGGGAAGCAGGCATCTGGTTCTCGTTGGAGCCGAAATAGTAAAGTTTCTTTTTCCCACAGGAGTTGATCCTATTGGGAAGGTCATTAATGTAGCCGGACTCGACCTGCAGGTGGCGGGTGTCCTGAAGAGTAAGGGTTCAAGTGTAATTAATGGCGACAGAGCCTGTCTTATGCCTGTTACTACTGCCCGTCAGTATTTCTCACGACCCAATATGACTTTCACTATTACCATTATGCCACTGAACCTGGTTAATCTCGATATGATGACTGGGGAGGCGGAAGCCACCTTCAGGATTATCCGTAATCTTACTCCACGGGATGAATCGGATTTCAACATCACAAAAAGTGACAATATTGTTGATCTTCTTCTTAAGAATATAAGGTATGTAACCCTTGCTGCAACAATAATCGGAATTGTGACACTTTTCGGAGCAGCTGTTGGCCTGATGAATATAATGCTGGTTTCGGTAACAGAAAGGACAAGGGAAATCGGTGTCAGGAAGGCGATCGGCGCTAAACCGCTGACCATCAAATATCAGTTTCTTTTTGAATCGATTATGATTGGACAGATGGGAGGTATTTTCGGAATAATTCTTGGAATAGTGATAGGAAATCTTGTATCATCTATGCTCAGATCTTCATTTGTAATTCCATGGATATGGGTATTTACGGGGATCATTGTATGTTTTATTGTTGGAGTCGCTTCGGGTTATGCTCCTGCAGTCAAAGCAGCTAATGTAGACCCTATTGAGGCCTTAAGATACGAATAATTTACAGCAGATGGAAAAGCATGTAATTCAGGAAAAACTTAAAAACAGTCCGGGTATAATATATAACGTCACTAAGAATAAATTGGAAATTACAGGAAGATCAATTCCCGAGAATCCAGAAGTTATTTTCAGAAAGCTCGATGACTGGCTCTCAGAATATATTGAGAAGAATAACGATTTAGATCTCCAGATTCAGCTGGAATATATTAATAGCGCTTCCTCAAAGTATCTCAACGAGACGTTAAAAAATATTGCTGTAGCACGTAATAACGGAAAAAACATCCATATCAAATGGTTTTATGATGAAGAGGATGAGGCAATGAAGGAATTGGGTGAGCACTACCGTGATAATGCAGGTATCCCGATTGAGATGGTGATGGTAATTTAAGAAGTAGCGTTCTCCTTTCCTAATCTGAGACTTTTACCTGAGTTAAGAAAAAAAGAGAAGGTGTCCTTTTGAGACACCTTCTCTTCTATAATATAAAACGGCTT
>CAIPJU010000846.1 GCA_903865465.1 uncultured Bacteroidota bacterium | reverse complement strand
GGAGTAATATCATAAAGCCCTCCTACCTGTTCAGAAATATTCTTGAACTTGTCCCAGTAATTAAACTCGTCTTCATTTAACGAATACTGGTTTACAAGAATGCTATACTTTATCGATAGCCTGTCTGTTTCGTTTGATATAAAGTTCAGGGGATATCTCATAATCTTATCTTCAGCAATTGCAGCAGTGCTTTTAACATTAATAAGGCTGGAACTATTTGATATCCAACAAATGTTATTAGGCACCATGTAGGGAAGATGAAATTCCCATGTCTCAACGAATTCCCATCTGTAATATTTGCAGCTGTTATCAGCGGAATGAGTATCGAGATAAACCTGGGCACCATCATTAGGCGTATAGCCAGCCAGATGACTTAAGCTAACCTTTTCATAATACAGGCTGTCGATAGCAGGAACTACAGTCATTTCAACAGGAAGTGATTCATAATGCTTCGGTACACCTCCGATCTCAGTCAGAGTTATATGAAGTGCATACTTTCTGCCTGTCTCCCCAATGAAAACTGACGGATCAGTTGAATAACTTCCCGGTGTTGTTTCAGTTGTGGTATAAACACCACCATTATCATCAGTAATAGTAACGCTGGCGCCTTTCTGCGGATTTGAAGTTAACCTTTCACCAAGAGGAAGCGATCGAGACAGTTTTATCGTATAAGCCTCAGGCTTATTGGTAATTAGCGCCTCTACAACAAGCAATTCCTGGTTTTCTTTTGTTACAGGCACAAATTCAGTAACACACCTTGTAAGGATAACCAAAATTGACATCAGTATAATAAACCGAATCTTTTTCATTTTCTAATATCAAAAATCAAAACTAAAAGTCACTGAAGGAATTGCCCTGCCAAATACCGAAAGTTGGTAGCCTTTAAGCACCTGTCCCTCCTGTTTGAAAAAGACCGAATAAACATTCTGTCTGCCGAGCAAATTATAAACTGAGAATGTCCAGTTCGGATGAGCAATCCTATGCGATTTCAGGTTCCCGTTAATCCTTAATGAAATATCGAGTCGTGAATAGTCAGGAAGTCTGTATTTGTTCCTGTCGCTGTAATGAACAAGGATTTTATCAGAGAAATCATAGATTGAAACAGGATAGGTAATAGGACGGCCTGTACTCCAGGTATAGTTTGTTGAAAAGCTCACCCTTCGCGAGAAAAGGTAATTAAATGTTAATACCAGGTCATTAGGCTTATCAAAGTTGGCTGGGAACCATTTCCCTCCATTTAATATCTCATCAGGAAATTTACCGGTGCTCCTGAGGAAGGTACGTGAATAGGTATAACCGATGGTATAACGAATTTTTCCCTCTGTCTTTTTAAGTACCAGCTCCAGACCATAAGCTTTTCCCTGGACGTTCACAATATCCTTCTCGACATTTTCATCCATAGCTATTTTTGTGCCGCCCTTGAAGTCAATCATATTCCTGATCTGCTTGTAATAAACCTCAGCTGATAGCTCCATACTGTTCCTCCTCAGCATCTTATAAAATCCGGCAGCAATCTGGTCGCCTATCTCAGGCCTGATATAATAATCACTTATTTTCCAGGTGTCAGAAGGGGCAATGGAGGTGGAATTCGACAGCAGGTGAAGGTATTGACGTGTCCGGTTATAATTAACCTTTATCGAAGTGTTGTCACTTAACCTGAAGTTGAACGAGACCCTGGCTTCTGGGCCACCATATTTGCTGATAGGAGACCCTGATTTATAATGAACAGTATCAACAATTGTTGAAGTGCTTTTCGAAAATTCCGGATTATACATCATTACATTGCCAGGGCCGACTGAATAATAATATGAATACCTTACCCCGGCATTAACCGACAGATAACTTGTAAGAGTATATTTCTCATCAATAAACAGGCCGCTTTCCCAGGATTGTTGCTTATCAATGGTATGGGGAATCACAAGTGATGAGTCATTAACAGGGAGGTAACTGCCCGGAAGAACTGTATGCCTGCTCAGGTCGAGGCCGAAGTTCATCTCATTTCTTCCCTTGAACCAGTTAAAGTCGGCCTTTAAGGCTGTAGTATTTATCTTATGCGACATCACAAAGGCCTCTGTCTTAACGGCCTGACTTGAAATATCGTATTTGTAAATACTGTTATTCAGAGTCACGGTAGAAAAGAATCTGTTATGGAAAAAATGCTTCCACCCTAAGCCAACGATATTGTTATCATAACTATAAACTGAATCGGAATTGAACTTGAATGAATCGTGGCTGTAGTAGGATGAGATTTCAACTTTGTTCTTTTTATCTATATCCCAGGTAATCTTGCCATTAAGGTCATAAAATGAAGCCCTGCTTTTTTTGATTGCCGGATCTTGAATAAGGCCGAATATCCAGTTCGAATAGGTGGTTCTTCCGGTAAGGATAAATGTGCACTTATCCTTTATTATCGGGCCTTCAACCATAAGGTGAGTCGTTATGGGGCTTATCCCTGCACTTCCTCCGAACTGTTTTCTGTTCCCGTCCCTGGTATCAATATCAAGTACTGAGGAGATTCTTCCACCATATTTGGCAGGAATACCTCCTTTATATAAGGTAACATCTTTTATAATATCAGAATTGACTGCGGTAAAAAATCCAAAAAAGTGAGAAGAGTTATAAACCGGTGCCCCGTTCAGGAGTATCAGGTTCTGATCGGCTGATCCTCCTCTTACATTGAAGCCCGAAGATCCTTCACCAACAGTCTGTACCCCAGGAAGAAGAAGAACGCTTTTGATAATATCGGCCTCTCCAAGGTTGGCGGGTAATAGTTTAAACGAAGTAATATTGATCTTCTCCGCTCCAACTTCAAATCGTTGAAGAGTAACACTTCTCTGAGCCGATACGATAGTCTCCTTCAAAGGTATGAGAACGCTGTTCATTTCAACATTCAACTCCCCTGCTCCATTTAGATTAAGATTAATATTCTTCTCCCTCATCCCAATGAATGAAAACTGAACCATGTGAGTACCGCGAGGGAGCGATAAAGTATAAAAACCAAAAGCATTGGTTACGGTTCCTGCCGAAAGCTTTTTAATATAAACAGTTACTCCTGCAACAGGTTCGCGGTTATCCTTATTGGTAATATATCCTGAAATGATCACATTTCCAGGTTTACTTTTCTCGGCAGGGTTTCCTATTTCGACAAAGGAATTTCCCTCCGACTGTTTAGCCTCATTGCTGCCGCTATAGTCTGTGGGAGGAATGAAATTACCTGATTTCTCGGCTTGAGCATTGGTCGATTTTACCGAATAATCCTTTGTAATAACAATATTCCCCGACTCATCAAAATAGGAAAACATTGCCTTCTCACGAAGAAGATTATCAAGAATATCCTGTAATGATTTGCTTTCCT
>CAIPJU010000845.1 GCA_903865465.1 uncultured Bacteroidota bacterium | reverse complement strand
TGTTCAGGGATATAAAGAAAATGATCTACAACCTGGGATGTAAGAACTGAATAATACTCTAAAATTCGTGTTATGGAAGCTGTTGTAGAGGAAACGACTGTAATATTAACCGTACACCCTGTTCCTGCCGTCCCATAAGTCGTACACCCTGTTCTTGTGACATATCCTGATCCTGAATTAACAATGCTGTCTATCGTTTGTACTACCCCGGAAGAGTTTGCTGTAACGCTTATAAGCCCTGCTGATCCATGCGAATCATTTACAAATAAAATATTAGTCCCTGGTGGGTATCCTGTTCCTCCATTAGCCATTGTTAAAGAAACAAGGGCGCCAGTGATAGTAGCTGTATTTTTCCATCTCATAACAGCGACAGGTTTCGCTATACCTCCCCTTAGTTGCGTAGATTGTTTCTTATATTCAGGATCTTTTGGAGTTATTACCTTATCTACCTCCCTGAGCCAATCAGCCATCCGAAAAGAGGATAGCCGAAGGAAATTAGAAGGTAAAGAGATATATCCTATCGTTGGATCGGTATATGGTGTTCCTGTGGTTATTCCTGGGTCGGTAGGGACTAAAACAGACAATGGAGCAGTTAGGCATACATCCTTTGTACACTCATCCAAATGTGCGTCAATAAGGAGGTCTAAGGGATCTGTAACATTTGGCGCAGAAGACAGAGAGATAGAAACACCTTCACCGGTAGGAACAAGCTCATCCAGCTTTGCTTTGACATAATCAACAACCGTTTGTCTTGTTGGGGATATGGTTCCTAATCCAGTCCCACTACCTGCGCCAGTATCTACTCCCGCTAGTAATGTCCGTAATGCCGCTTCAAATGCCGCTCTTTCGGTTGTGAGTGTTGACATGGTATAGATTTAAAAAAGCCTTGCCTTACGATAAAGACAAGGCTTTTTAATTAAAAAAAGTGTTGATTATGCTTCTGGTGCCCAGATACCGGAAGAAGATAATATGATCCATGCCGTTGTTCCGGTAACACCTGTACCGATAAGTGTAACGCTATCTCCTGCCTGAGAGGTTGCCTTAGTATTGATCAATTTTTTACTAACAACACCTGCATCAACAACTACCGAAGCGGCCAACTTGATAGTCCCGGAAATTCCATCTGCTGCCTGTGGTGCAATAGTAATGATATTGTTTCCTGCTGCACCTGTATTTACAAAAGTGTACTTTAACCCTGCTGCTGTGGCTGGAAGGGTAAAGGTTTTAGCATCTGTCCCAATACCATAAACAAACCCGGACTTAGTGGCATCCAGAGTGACATTATCTGTTGCGATAACTACATTGGCCTTATGTGCTAATGCGTCAAGATAAGTATTTAACGCGGCAACGGTTACTGCTGTCGGCGTAGTAGATGACCCGGTAAGGTTTCCAAGTACTGTATCTGCCGCCATTGCGGCCATTTTAGCCATCGTAACCGATGCGTCTGCAGGTGTAAATGTCCCTGCGTCATAGCAGGCTCCCGCCAATTCCCAAATAGCGTTTGTCTTTGTCTGATCATCTCCATGAAAGAGGCTGGCAAACTGTGTTTGAAATGTTTCTCTTGCTGTCATGATTATGTGTTTTCAAAATGTAATTCTAATCCTACGTTTTTAAATTCCTTTTCGCAAAGGGTCTTATTGCCTAGTTTGTTGTAAGGAACATTATAATTGGCATTTAACCAATCTTTAGCCTCCTGGATTGTTTTGAAGATTTTCTCTGATTGTTCTTTTTTCTTTTTGATGTCTGCATTTGCATTGTATTCTGCAATACTCATATTATCAACCTCAGAAAGACGAAAAGAACGATTAAAACGGTCATCTTTTTCCAGTGCTTTTTGCAAATCTTCATTCTCAGTAATAAAATAACCCTCTCTTTTTAACCCATAACCACTAATAAAGGTGATGGTAGTCTGCCGTTTTGCAGGCAGACCAATCACTATTTGTAAGTTCTGGCGGTTATTGGCCGTATAGCGCTTATTCATTAGGTCAATGAAGTATATCGAGGTCCACGAATGATTGAATGAGTAGCCGGATACTTAACGACAGGACAAGAAGTCTCAGAGATAAATTTAGCGTCTGATTTTGCCTGTCCAAGTTTCTCCTTATCGTAGTTCTCGATGGTCTGAGGCTCGAAATGACGTTCCCCGATATTATTAACGTCAATTACTGCTGCATCATAGCCCATACCAATAAAGGCAAATAACGGGTGTTTAAGAAGGATTAACTCGCCGTCCCCGGTATTGATCTTATTAAAGTAAAGACCAAACTTATATTCAACTTCCTTATTTGTGATAGTATGCTGAATATCTTCAGTACGTTTTAGAGCATTCCAAAGGTATTCACCTATAAACATCCACCGTTGGCCTGATCCTGCATTTCCTGAGAATACGCCGCGTACCATCTCGTCAATGTTCTGTGCTTTTATAGTAGGAACGCCACCAGATAAAAGACCTGTCCAGTCTACTTCATTGGTAATAAAATAGGTAAGACCACCACAGGTATAAGTTTTCTTCCCGGCAGGAAAAATAATATTTCTTGAACCAAGCCAGTATGAAATTTCCCTTCTTACCCTGTAATCATAAAGCGCAAGCTCCAACTGGTCTGCCTCAGAGAATTTAACCTCCTTTCTTGTCTTTTGTTCCCATTTAGAGAGTTCAATCTGTGAACCAAAATATTGACAGTAATTATAGTCGTCACTCGGTACATATTCAGAAGGATCGGTTTGTACTGCAAGTTCGCTTAATGCCCGGCCTCCGATAGATATTGTTGCGTTAAGCGGGATATTCTGAACACCTGTTTTTAAAATGGATTTAGGGGCTGATGTAACATTATCCCCGTTGATAGGTATAACCTTTATTAAGGCATTGGAAGAATCTACTGCATACACATACAACGAAAGACTACTATTAGCAAGTAAGGTAGTGTTTGCCCCTTCTGCATAACCACCAACACCATTAATGAAAATTGTCTGTCCTACACCATAAAGAGCGGTATTGCCTACGTGCAGGTCAAACGCACTTTGGTTAGATGCTGTAACGGCTGTGGTAACAATGTCATTAAATGGTTTAGTCTCAACAGCATAATGTCTGGTTTTAATCGCATCACACGCTTTTCGCTGGTCTTTAATACCCGTTCGTAAAAGCTGGTCAAGTGGTGCGTAGGCCGGCCACATCTTAGTCACTATCGCATCTATGTCGTCCAATAGCAACCGGGGCGCTGCTTCGCCTAAAAGTTCGGTATCCAATGGATCGTTTACCACTGTTCCAACCTCAGCGAAAATAGCACCTGCTGGCATTAAGAAAGCCATGCAGGCAGTAATTATCAGACCCGTTGCCATTACAAGCAGGAGTCCAAAGATTCCATGTAACTTAAATTTCTGTTTCATTGATTTTGATTTGATTAATATTAAACTCTGAACTCTTTTCTTGGCTCTAAAATTGCTTTTGGCTTTGGCTTGGCTTCGGAACTTATTCCTGCGTTTGCCTCAGGTAATAAGGCATCCGTTTTTTCCTTGCTTGGCTTCTGGGTGACGATCTTTTCATTTCTCCCTGCTACCCGGCCTGTTTCATGTGCGTTGGCAACATCATCATCGTATTTGAATCCTTTCTCAAGTGCTAACAGGGTATCTTTTGCTATTAACCCACTGTTACCATCCTCGATGATTTTAAGGACGTGTTTTTCAAATGCCTCAGCTTTTTCCGGGGCCCAATCTTTATGATCCTCTTCAAACTCTGCAATATCTTTTAAAGACATCTCCATATTCTTTTTTATGGATTCATGTCTTTTTTTCGTTTCTGCCAGTTTGGATGAGAATTTCTTTTTTGCCTTTTCGTGTCCTCCCTCTTCAGCCTCTTCATAGGCAGCCTGGATTTCTTCAAGTGAGAAATTACCTGCAAGCGCATCGGCTACGTCCCCTGTCTCTACTAAGTCAGCAAGAAAACCAGCCGCTTCATTGCTAACCAGAGCAACATCCATAAATTTGTCATAGGCAGGAACCATCTTATCTAACAGTCCCAATAATGCCTGTACCTGAGCTTCTGGAGTTGAAATATCTGCGCCGGGAGAAAATCGGTCAACATACTGTTTTACTTTGTCGTTTTCACCTGTTTCGGGGGTTTCTGTTTCCGGTTGTTCAGTAGGTTGTGGCGGCATCTCTTCTGCCTGTGGTTCTTCTTTTGTGTCTTCTACTTTCATAACACTTTTATTTCATTGGTTTTAAATGCCAAAAGCAAAGGAATAAAACGTGTTAGTAATTTTATGGTATAAAATGTGCTTTGAAATGTATTTTATGCTATTAAATAATATATTTTTGATAAACCAATACTAAATAATATGGGAGGCAAATCACAAAGAGCAGAAAAAGGGCATTATGAAGTATGGGAACTATATTTACAACTTCAAAAAGATGCTGGAAAGTTCGCAAGAGGTCTTTCAAGGACTTATTACATCGAGGAGATTCAGAAAGTAACTGAATATGTTCCACAAACAATAGGAAGGATATTAAACCGTTTCACTAAAAATCCGCCACATGTCTTCTGTTTTTGAAGAAAACAAACGACGCAATGAACTTTTAGACCAATATTACAACCCACTGACAGGGGAAGGGTCTTGGCAGGAAAGGCAACTCTTTGAGCTCTCAGACTTAGAGGAAAAGCTTTATCTGCCTGTTTCAATGCTTAACCTTGCATGGGTGCAGGAATTAGGCAGAATTGGTTCGTTCAGTGAATTTGTTAAGCTTCATAACAACCCATTATTAGACGAAGGCATTATAAAGGATCTTTTTCAGGATACACGGCTGGACCATGATTTTGAATTTTGGTGCGCTAAATGTGTAAAGATAAAACCAAAGAGAGGAGGCGACTTTATTCCTTTTATCCTGAATTTTCCTCAAAGGATGTTATGGCAGGAACAAAAATCAATGATTGATAAAGGCCTTCCTATATTCTTTGTCCTTCTAAAATCAAGACAATTCGGAGGATCGACAGAGATTGACATTTTAGCAAACTACATTCAGATCAGGATAAAAACAAACTGGAACAGCCTTATTGCCGCTCACATCAATCAGGGAGCAAGTAATATCCGGTCCATGACTACCAACCTTTTCAAGTATTACCCTCAAAAAATAGATAAAATTACCCTTAAACCCTTTGAGCACACCCAAAATATAAAGATCATCCCGGAACGAAGCAACAAAATAACTATCGGGTCAATGGAAACTCCGGATTCTATCCGTACAGACGATTTAAAGATAGCACACGTTTCAGAGTACGGACTAATGAAAACAACGCTTGGAAAGACCCCGGAGGACTTAATACAGTCGATTATAGGCACTCTTCCGATGGATGAACCTTACACTATGTTTGCAGTAGAAAGTACTGCTAAGGGAGTAGGTAATGCGTTTCACAGGCTGTGGCAACAGGCAGTAGCAGGCACCAACGGCATGAGACCTGTTTTTATTCCGTGGCTCAAAGACCCGAAGAATAGGATTGAGCTTACAAATCATGATGAGTTTTATAAATCATTCAGTAATTATGATCTTTTTTTGTGGAAGCAAGGGGCTACACTTGAAGGGATTAAGTTCTACCATAAACAATTAAGCCTGTTTGGAGGTGATGATTGGAGAATGCAGAGCGAATTTCCAACAACCGCCAATGAGAGCTTTCAAAGTACAGGAAACAGGTTTTTCCCTCAACATTACGTCCTTGCACTCCGAAAAGACAACAAAGAACCAATCTTCAAAGGTGAGGTAGTGGCTGATTCAACATTAGGTAAAAATTCTCTGAATAACATTCGTTTAGAAACAAATAATCAAGGTAATCTTTGGATATGGGAATTTCCAGACACCAAAAATCAGTATGATTACCGCTATGTAGTCTCTATGGATATCGGAGGAACGACAGATCAGGCAGATTATTCAATTATAAGGGCTTTTGACCGGCTCCCTATGCTTAAAGGAGAAGATCCACGGGCAGTATTTACATGGAAGGGGCATATAGATCAGGACCTATTAGCGCACAAAGGAATACAGCTTTCAAAACTCTATGATAATGCTTTGTTTGTTCCTGAGGAAAACAGTTTTGACAGGGAGAAAGAAGAGGATGGAGAACACTTTCAAACCATTTTAGTCCAGATTAAAGACTTTTACCGAAATATCTACATTCGAAATGATGAGGAAAAGGTAGGTAATGATTTTGTTCCTAAATACGGATGGAACACAAACAGGAAAACCAAAGGGCTTGCAATGGACACGTTAAGAAATGCAGCAAGAGAACGAAGCAATGCTGAGTTTGATAAACAAGATGGCTATTCATACATTGAACCGGATGAAAGGGCTTGCTCTGAAATGGACTGCTTTGAAATTAAGCAAAGTGGTAAGCTTGGGGCGATAGATGGCAGCAATGACGACCTTGTTTTAGCTACCGGAATAGGGCTTCATGTCGCCTTACATATTATGCCACTGCCAAGATTAAGAGCGCAAATACAACAGCAGATTAGAAGAAGAAATATGTCAACATTTTAAGCTATGGATGCAAAAGAATTGAGAATCGGGAATTACTTTCAGGCATGGGGAAAAGTCGTACAAGTTGAAGGATTAACACCAACATGGATAATTTATGATAAAGGAACCGAATGTTACATAAATAACAAAGAAATAAATCCAATCCCATTAACCGAGGAATGGTTATTGAAGCTTGGGTTTGAGAAAAACATTGGGGTATTTGATAATATTTATTATTCAAAAAAGTTAAATAATGACAAATATTGTGATTTGAGTCTTATTTCCTCTAACGCCTCTTGCGATCTAGGAGTTTATTTATTCCCTTATGATCCCTATTTTGTATTCGAATCTGTTCACCAACTCCAAAACCTCTACTTTGCTCTTACAGGGGAAGGGCTCACAAATAAAAACTAATGATCTTCCTACTTACCCTCATATTTATAGAGTTCTGTTATAGGCCAAGATTAGATGTAACAGACAATAATGAGGTAATAGTATGGTATGGATGCAGAGCAAAAAGAAACCACTTTAGAATTATGAAACTATGATACCCAGAATAAACTATGATCCTAAATTTATAAAATTTATGAATGGAACAATAAAAGAAATTGAAGATGAGGATGCGCAAAGGATAAAATTGATCGGACCCATGAAGGCAGTTGAAATCATGAAAGACCTTTATTACTTAGATTATCAAATCTTATTCTTAAAATTTAAGCGGAATGCGCTTAAATCAGCTCTTAAACATCTAAATAAAAAATTTGATCTAAAGTTATGACAGCAAGACAAATCATTCTAAAATCACAATTATCACGCGCGAATGTGACACTCACAGAAGAACAGTCACTTGCCGTTGAAACTGCCATGTCAGAATTTGCACAAATGCAGATAATGAAATATAGGGATAACCAGGCAAAGGAGAACAACAAGGAAGCAATAAAATTGCTACCTTCCATTGTAAGCGGACAGTTGAGGTTATGGCTGAGAAACTGGTACTTCAAAAAAGCCAAAAAACAGGCCCAGATAAGGGCTGATACAGAAAACAGGAAGTGTTATGTGATCCGAAAAAGTGAGATTGCCTATGTCATTCTTTCTACCCGTGATGTTGATATGAATAAGAGAATGAAAATTTTAGGGAATAGCATCGGGGCAAAGGAACTTACTGCGAATGCTGATTATGTGGTTTATCCGCAAGGATATAAGAAACCTACTTACGTTAAAAAATTAAAGTGATGGATGAAAAATTAAACCTCGAAAATAAGGGTGCAATATCTACCGATTATTGCGCTATTCTGCCTCAATCACATGAAGAAAAGATAAAAATGTACATGAAGTGCACCAAGAAGGAATTGATTGAAATGATTATTGAATGTAACAGAATACTAAGTCTTATGCGCAATCCAATTTATTTCCCTAATTATGATTTCGATTCCTGCCACTGCACTTCCTGCCACTGCACTTCCTCCCGCCAGATCTCCACAATAAACGGAAAACATATTTGTTCAACTTGTAATAAACCAATAATTTAAACCATGAAAAAATTTATTTTTATTTTTATCGTCGCCCTGACTTCATTTGTTCAGGGGCAGGAAAGGAACTGGATTGTCAGTTTTAACCCGACAAATCTGTATATCAATCAGGCAAATATTGGAATTGAATTTCATGAAGGCAAAAACTCAATCATGCTTAATGTTGGTATTCCTTGGAACAAAAACGCTATTGGTAAACTTGGCATTGAGCATGATGATTTCAGTTTTAATAAACTTGGAACTGAATGCGTCAGGGCTGCCTTTCGACATTATACCAATGATCATTTTGGGTTTTATTACGAAATAGCAATTAAGGAGGCAACACCACGGGCTTATTTTGTCACACAATATCCCTCTATCGGAACGCTTAATGGGTGGTTTTATGCAACTACCGGAGGTTTTCAGCTAGGTTATCAATTCGTAATATGGAAGCGGTTAACAATAGATTTTTACCCTTTAGGATTGGAAGCAGGTGTAATCTCAGGGAGGATAAATGGATTGTCTAAAACTGCCACTGATGCAGTACAATTGGCAAACTTCGTAAAGGGAGATATAGCAGTGGACCTTCCAAAGTATATGCAAAAAAACTTTTCGATTTATACAGATGGAAATGTAACGCAAGGGATATTAAGTAATTCTTTTCTTCCGTGGCTGAGAAGTGGAGTAAGTATTGGTTTTAGATTTTAATTTTCATCAAGATGTAGCTGGTTAACAGACAAAGGTAAAGAGTTACTAAATGATATTGATTGGTGCTTAGAAAATGAGAAAGATGATGGCGATGCGATTTCTTAGCATTACGCCTAACGGCTCGTATATGAAACGTGGCTTTGCTCGAATGTTTCAAGTTAGCACGAACCTGTCAAGCCATGTTTTATATACGGTGTTGTACCCCGTTTTTCTTCTTTGCGTTCTTATTTCTAAAATAATTAATAGTTTTGTGTAGAATTAAAATAAAAGTTGTATATTTGCAGTATGATTAAAGGATTTCGATATAGAATTTATCCTAATAAGGAGCAAACGCAACTACTAAATCAGATGTTGGGAAACGCTCGTTTTGTCTATAATTGGGCATTGGATAGACGCATAAAGGAATATCAAGCAGAAAAGAAAAGCGTATCAGCTTTTACCTTAATGACTGAATTAACGCAACTTAAAAAGCAAGAAGAACACAATTGGCTTACATTATCAGTAGCTCAAAGTTTACAACAGTCTATTGTAAATATGGATAAGGCTTTTACTCGATTCTTTAAACAGAAAAAAGGTTTTCCGAAATTTAAAAGCAAACATATTGGTACCCATCATGTAGGGTTTCCGCAAAATACTAAAGTTGATTTTGAAGCAAGTAAAATATCATTGCCTAAATTAGGATGGGTAAAAACTAAAATAAGTAGGGAGTTTGATGGTAATATAAAAACATCAACAATCGAAAAAACACCTACCAATAAATTTTTTATAAGTATTACAGTTGAATTGCCTGATTTTAAAGTAAAACAAAAACCAATATCAAAAACTAAAGCTGTTGGGATTGATACAGGAATAAAAACATTTGCAACTTTAAGTGATGGGACTGAAATTGAAAACCCAAAACATTTAAAGAGTTCTATTCAGCGATTGAAGGTATTACAGCGTAGGGCATCAAAAAAACAAAAAGGAAGTTCAAACAGAAATAAAGCTAATTTAAAGGTTGCTGTACTTCACGAAAAAATATCAAACCAAAGATTAGATTTTTTACACAAAACAACTACTGCGATAGCCAAACAGTATGATACGGTTGCGTGTGAGAATTTGAACATTGCAGGAATGGTTAAAAACCACAAATTAGCACAAAGTATTTCAGATTTAGGATTGGGAAGATTTTATACTTTGCTTGAATATAAAATGAAGGAGCAAGGAGGAAACTATTTAGAAATAGGAAGATTTGAACCAAGCTCTAAAATGTGCGGTTGTGGTGTAATAAACAAAGAATTAAAATTATCAGATAGAACTTGGCTTTGTAAAAGTTGTGGTTCTATAAATGACAGGGATATTTTAGCAGCAAACAATATCTTAAAGTTTGCACTAAATCCTAAAAATAAAACAACCGATGGTATGTCGGGGATAGCCTATGGAG
>CAIPJU010000844.1 GCA_903865465.1 uncultured Bacteroidota bacterium | reverse complement strand
CTGGTTATGAAACAGAGCTTGCTCAAAATAAAGTCCAGGAACCTTGAAATTTCAAGAACCAATATGCTGATGGCTGAAAAAGAGTTCAGGAATGGTGTTATTTCCCTGGGTACTTATTCGAATATGTGTGAAACCGCAGGAAATACTGAGATAAATTTCGAAGAAGCCATAAATGATTTTAAGACAGCTTACATGTTGCTCGAGGAACTGGCCGGATATAAGTTCAAGTCAAAAAGAAAGTAGTCGCGAGAATGAATGTAATTGATTTTATTAGACTTTTACGTAACCATATTGTCCTTCTGGTTATTATTCCTGTTCTGACTGCAGTAATGGTATTCTACATGACAAGAAAGCCCAATCTGAAATATTCTTCAGAGACCATGCTCTATACTGGAATAGCAACTGGTTCGAGTGTCGATATGGGAAAAACCATTACCTCCCTGGTTTCAAATACAGCCTTTGACAACTTAATTAACATAATAAAATCTCGACAGACTCAGCAGGAAGTTGCAATACGGCTACTAGCCCAGCATCTCCTTCTCGAAAAATCACATCCCCGCTATATTTCAAAGAAATCACTGATCGAATTAAAATCAATAACACCTAAATACATTATTGACCTCGTAAAAAGCAGCCAGTCCTCTGCTATTAATCCCTCCTCCGGAACTGATTTTTCTGTCGTAAAGGATACCATTTCTGCTGGGGGGCTTGTGAATGCAGCCAACGATGGAAAAAATAATTTGGGAGCTCATACCCAATCCGGATCCAAACAATCTGACAACGGCATTAACCATAGTGAAAAAACTGCAGGAGATTCGGTTTATGACAATGAAGCTTTCTCTTTTGAGGATTCAAGAACTGCAAATAATCTTGACCTGATCCCTCCTTCAATCGATACTGCCGTATACGAAAGGATCGTTAAAAAGCTAACAAAACTTAAGGAAAGCAATGACACTAACTTTGTGTATACCTTGCTTAATTCCACAAATCCCCATTACTCGATTAGCGCTATATCATCCATGAAGGTAAACCGGGTTTCTCTCAGTGACCTGGTCAGTTTGCATTTTGAATCTAATGACCCGGGAATTTGTCGGGAGACATTGAGCCTGCTTATTCAGACATGCATCAAGAATTACAGGGTTCTTAAAGAAAACAGGTCGGATGCCGTTATCAAGTATTTTGAGTTCCAGTTGAAGCAGGCTGCCGCCCGGCTCACAGTTGCTGAAGACAAACTCTTGAAATTCAATGAGGACAACAACATTATTAATTATTATGAGCAGAGTAAGGCTATTGCCGGAGTTAAAGAACAACTCGACCTTGATTATAACAGCAAGAGGGTTAGTATGGCCGGAGTTCAGGCAGCTATTGTGAGGCTCGAAGAAAAACTCAGTAATCAGGAACAGATACAGTTGAAAAGTTCGAAAATAATAGACATCAGAAATCAGCTTGGAGTAATAAGTTATAAAATTACATCGCTCGAAACCAGGGACACTCTCGATAACAAGGCAATTCAAGGTCTGACTGAGCTAAAGGTACAGGCTGAAAAGCTTAAGGATGAAGCAAAGACCGCAGTTGCTGAACTTTATAAATTCGGTAATACTATTGATGGCCTTCCCATCAGTACCGTGCTTAATGACTGGATTACTAATGTGATTGAAGCTGAAAACCTGAAAGCCGGACTTGTAGTTATGGCTGAAAAGATCAAGGACTTTCAGAAACAATATGCAATATATGCACCAGCCGGTGCCAACCTTAAAAGAATTGAAAGGGAAATCTCCGTTTCCGAACAGGAATATCTGGAACTGCTGCACGAACTCAACCAGGCAAATCTCAGGATGCAGGACAATGAGTTATCAAGCAACATAAAGGCTATTGATCCTCCGTATTTCCCTGTATCTCCTATGCCTACAAAAAGGATGTTACT
>CAIPJU010000843.1 GCA_903865465.1 uncultured Bacteroidota bacterium | reverse complement strand
GGATTTAGGGGTAAAAAAGGCTTTTCGGAGTGGACTCAATATTATATGTTGAAAAATAAGTCTATTAAACTTTAAAGATAACAAAAAATATCCAGATGGGTACATAACTTCAATAGTTTGTTAAAGTTATTGATAGTTATGTTATTACACTCCAGGATGATTGGAACCACGGTAGAATAGGAGAATCAATTTAAGCAAGAAATAAAATTTATTTTGAGAGGTCTGTTTCCAAAGAAGTAATTATTACTAATTTCACCCGATTTTTTTAGAAAATTCAGGGTACATAAATATATCTGACCATAATAATGAGTGAGGCCGGTAAACATCTGGATATTAAAAAATTATCTTTTGCAGGGATCATCGTTACACTAGGTATTGTATTTGGTGACCTTGGAACAAGTCCTCTTTACACCATGAAAGCCATCGTGCTGGGTGGTAAGGGGAATATCAATGAACTGCTTATATTCGGATCACTATCTTGCATTTTCTGGACTCTTACCCTGCAAACAACGCTCAAATATGTTATTATCACCCTTCGGGCTGACAACAAGGGAGAAGGGGGAATATTTGCACTCTTTGCGCTGATAAAAAATAAATCATCGTGGGCAGCCATTCTGACCATGATAGGAGGTGCGGCCCTGCTGGCCGATGGTGTAATAACACCTTCTATCACAGTAACATCTGCTGTTGAGGGGCTTCAGCTCTTTAACCCTGATATTCCGGTTATTCCAATTGTTCTTATAATTTTTGCAGCTTTATTCTTTATCCAGCAATTCGGGACAAACTTTGTTGGTACATCATTTGGTCCGATAATGCTGATCTGGTTTTCGATGCTTGGTATAATAGGATTTTCCAACCTGATATATCATCCCGATATCATCAGGGCAGTGAATCCGGCTTATGCTGTGAAGTTTCTTACTGAATATCCGGGGGGCTTCATTCTGCTTGGAGCTGTATTCCTATGTACTACAGGGGCAGAAGCTCTCTACTCTGACCTTGGTCATTGCGGCAGGGCTAATATCAGGGTATCGTGGATCTTTGTTAAGGTTACCCTGCTTCTTAATTATTTCGGTCAGGGTGCATGGTTGATGATGCATGACGCTTCGGCTCCGGGTCTGAATCCGTTTTTTAATATAATGCCTAAGTGGTTCCTATTGCCAGGAGTCCTTATCTCAACAGCAGCGGCAATAATTGCCAGCCAGGCTTTGATTACCGGATCATTCACACTGCTGAGTGAAGCCGTTTCACTCAATTTCTGGCCTAAGGTAAGGATCCTTCATCCTACACTGGTCCGTGGACAGGTCTACCTACCATTTGTTAACTGGTTCCTTTGGATTACCTGCAGCGTGGTTGTTTTTGTTTTCAAAGAGTCGAGCAACATGGAAGCCGCCTACGGACTTGCCATTACCATCACAATGATAATGACAACTTTGTTGCTCTCTTACTACCTTCTTCAGAGTGGCTGGAGTCACAGACTTATAATGCTTATCCTGGCTGTTTATATTTCAATTGAGGGAAGTTTCCTTATTGCAAACCTTCATAAATTTAAATACGGAGGGTGGTTTACCCTTCTTCTGGCCTCAGTATATCTTCTTGTTATGGTTGGCTGGTATTTCGGGAGAAAACTAAAGAACCGGTACGTTACCTTTACTTCCCTTGGCAGGTTTTATGAACTCTTCAGGGATCTGTCAAAAGATGAGTCAGTTCCAATAACTGCTACCAACCTGGTGTATGTTACCAGAGCCAACAGGCTTGATCAGGTTGAATCGAAAGTGATATATTCAATTTTCCAGAAACAACCGAAAAGAGCTGAAATATACTGGCTTATACATGTTGATGGTGTTGATGAACCCAACAAATTTGAATATGAGGTTACTCAGCTAATCCCGGGTCTTCTTATCAGGGTCGATTTCCGGATTGGATTCAAAGTTGAACCCAGAATTAATCTTTATTTCCACGAAGTACTTGAAGACCTCACGGAATCAGGAGAGATCAAACTGGAGAGCTGCTTTGAATCGCTTCGAAAGCATTCTCTTCCTGCCGATTTTAAGTATATTCTTATCGACAGGGTAATGCCTCTCGATTATAAACTATCAACAATAGAAAGCATAACCCTTATCCTGCACAGCTTTTCAAGATTGCTCTGCATTTCCGACATAAAGGCCTTGCAACTTGATTCATCAAGCACCATTGAGGAACAGGTCCCTATTACCATTGATCAACCCCTGGGACTAAGGATTAAAAGAATCCATTGATAATGACAAAATGCAGAGTTTTGTTTTTAGGTTTTAATTCAATAAGGGGACTTGCCAAAAATAACTTTTATGAGCCAACAGATTAATATAAAGAAAATCTCCTTTGCAGGACTGCTTGTTACGCTTGGAATTGTATTCGGGGATATTGGAACCAGTCCTTTATACACAGTAAAGGCTATAATTAACAATGCAGCTAATTTTAACCAGCTTCTGGTTTTCGGATCGCTTTCCTGCATTTTCTGGACCCTTACTCTTCAGACTACAGTAAAATATGTGCTCATTACCCTTCGGGCCGATAACAAGGGTGAAGGGGGTATTTTTGCGCTTTTTGCCCTGATAAGGAAAAAGACAACATGGGCTGCTATCCTGACTATGATTGGCGGAGGAACACTGCTGGCCGATGGCGTTATTACCCCCGCTATTACCGTAACTTCTGCGATTGAAGGCCTTCAGTACTACAAACCTGACATTCCGGTTGTCCCAATCGTCCTTGCTATTTTTGCCTTGCTTTTTTTCATGCAGAAGTTTGGAACAAATGTGGTCGGAGCCTCTTTCGGACCTATTATGGTTTTTTGGTTCCTTATGCTTGGAATAATTGGTTTTTCACAACTCATTCACTATCCTCAAATTCTAATGGCATTAAACCCTTTGTGGGCCATTAAGTTTCTGGCAGTATATCCGGGAGGTTTCATTCTGCTGGGTGCTGTTTTCCTTTGCACCACAGGAGCCGAGGCACTCTATTCCGATCTTGGCCATTGCGGAAAATCAAATATCAGGATATCGTGGATATTTGTTAAAACCACACTTCTTCTGAACTATTTCGGACAGGGTGCATGGCTGATGCTGCATTACACCCCCGGAACTGAAATAACCCCCTTCTTTGCCATTATGCCCCGATGGTTCCTTTTTCCGGGAATAATATTATCGACAGCAGCGGCTATAATTGCCAGCCAGGCTCTTATTACCGGCTCTTTTACCCTGATAAGTGAAGCCGTTTCGCTTAACTTCTGGCCTAAGGTCAAAATTATAAATCCTACCAATATCAGGGGGCAGGTTTATCTTCCATTTGTTAACTGGGCTCTATGGATTATGTGCAGCCTGGTTGTTATCTTTTTCAAGCAGTCATCAAATATGGAGGCAGCATACGGACTTGCCATAACCATTACAATGATTATGACCACGTTATTGCTCACATTCCACTTGTATAAGCATGGTGTTGACCGAAGGATAGCTGCTTTGTTTATGACGGTTTTCCTTATTATTGAAGTAAGTTTTCTTATTGCCAACCTTCACAAATTCATGTATGGAGGATGGTTCACACTTCTTCTGGCTGCTATCTATTTCCTCGTGATGTTCGGTTGGTATTTCGGGAGAAAGATAAAGAACAGGAGGATATCTTTCTCTAATATTTCTGATTATGTAGAGGTTCTGAAAGACCTCAGGAATGACAAGTCGGTACCGAAAATAGCTACCAATCTCGTATTTATTATCAAGGCAAACAGACCCGAGCAGGTAGAGTCAAAAGTGATCTACTCGATATTCAGTAAATTGCCAAAAAGAGCGGAGATGTACTGGTTCATACATATTGATATGGTTGATGATCCAAACCGCTTCGAATATAGTGTAAACCACCTGATACCAGGTGTCTTAATCAGGGTCGACTTTCATATTGGCTTTAAAATTGATCCCAAGATTAATCTCTATTTCCGGGAAGTTCTTGAAGACCTTGTAAAAAGTGGTGAAATATCTCTTGAAAGCAGCTATGATTCCTTAAAAAAGCATGGACTTCCCGGTGATTTCAAGTTTATCCTAATTGAAAGGATTATGCTCAGGGATGTAAAGCTGACCAAAACAGAGAATTTTATTCTCGCTATAAGGGGATTGGTTCAGAACATTAGTATTCCTGAAGTGAGAGCCATGCAACTCGATTCAACGAATACGGTTGTTGAGCAGGTTCCTATTGTTATATATCATCCGGTTGAAAGGAAGGCCAGGGCAGGGAGGAAAAGGTAAATCATTATCTCTCCCAGGGGTTTTCAGTTCTCTCCGCTTGTCACTGGATCCTCTCCGGTAAGGTACAACGCCATCGGATGCCGTTTAAACTCTTTGTTCCTGTCGAACAGATACCTGTATAATTTGTATTTCTTTGCCGGGACTCCTCCTACTGCAACAAATATCTTTCTCATTTTTGGATTATAATCGGCTACCCACGACAATTCAACTTCGGTATATTGAGGTTTCTTTTCAAGAACTTTTCTTAGGTTAAGTATGAATACAGATTCAATGCCATGATTCTGATATTTTGGTATCATACCCATAATCAAGCCTTTAGCTCTTGTCATGGTTTTTCTCCTTTTATAGTAAAGGAACTTAATCATCGACAAGAGGTCAAGCTTTCCGTTCAGGTGTTTTAGAATCTGGTTCAGATCGGGAAACATCATATAAATGGCTACTGGTTTCCCGTATTGGTAGGCATACCAGAGAAACTCCTCATCGATAATAGGCTTTGACTTGAGCAGAACACTCTTAATGTAATCCGGTTCAATAGGTTCAAAGTATTTCTTGAATGAAGCCCATGCCTGATTATAGACTTCTGCAAAGTCGTTCACAAATTTATCCTGTTCTTTCCATGTGAAATGACGGAATTCATATCCGGGTTTGGCTGCAACCCAGTTGGCAATCTTTAAGAACCTGTCGGGGTAAGGGGCTTTAAGATCAATATGGAATCCTTCCATATTGTAGTAAACCCCGAATCCATAAGCTTCGAATAATTCCTCGTAATAAGGAGGGTTGTAAGGAACATCAAAGGAAGGATGGGTAAATCCGCCAACAAGCAGGCCCCAATATTTATCAGTCTCTCCGAAATTTATAGGCCCGTCCATTGCTTCCATACCTCTGTGAATCAGCCATTCACGTGCAGTATCGAATAACAGGAAGGCGGAAGTCTTATCATTAATACATTCAAAGAAACCCATTCCTCCTGTTGGCTGTTCGTATGAGTTGGCCATGTTCCTGTCGATAAATGCCGCAAGCCTTCCTGTAAGATTGCCTTCAGCATCGGT
>CAIPJU010000842.1 GCA_903865465.1 uncultured Bacteroidota bacterium | reverse complement strand
TAGACCTAATAATATGCGTGACTGCACAGACAATCACTAATGCAAAAAATAGTTTTTTGTCCATTATCCATTTTATTATTTGTTATTATCATAAATTTTTCCCTTTTAAAAAGGCTATTTCGAGATATTTACTTCGAGTTTCTGCGCTTACGGATAAAATGGAATGGAAGAAAATATGGTCAACATTTTCTATGCCCGGATACTTGAGACTCCAGTCATCAATTGTTTTAACCATAGCATCTTTAAATCCTTTCTCCCTGTATACCTTTTCATTAAAAAAAGTTGGCTGCATAATAATTGCCTTTTTTATTTTTAATAAGGGTATCCTGCCATCCGGGTCACCTTTCCACCCACTTTCATTTAATTTATATGCGAAACCATAGGTCAGGACACGTTCCATCCAGCCTTTAACCAACGCAGGAAAGTGCATCCAAAAAACCTGAGTAATAAAGACTAATACATCTGCTTCTGATACCTTCTTTTGCTGTAATAATACATCTTTTGGTTTTTGTGAGTTTATCAGCTTAATTAGGTCATTATCAGTTTTGTTTTTTATGTACCTTTTTGCTATAAACCTCTTAATTGGATTACCTGCAAGTTCGATTATCATCTTTCTCATGTCCATCTGCTGAAAAAGTTCTTTGGGTAAAGTTTCATCAACAAAAAATGCGGAATCCATATCCTGAAAAACCGGATTAAACTTTATCTTGTACAAATCAACAATCTCATATTGATGACCTGCCTCTCTAATACCCTTTATGAAGTTTTCCAGAACAGCATGTGTAAATGACATTCGATTTGGATGAGCATAAATAATTAGTACTTTCATAGTTATATATGTTATTTCATATAAAATTATGAAATACTTAGAATCTATTAAGTATAAGAAATAAGAAAAGCGGTATTGTCCGAATTGTTATGTAAATTCCTTCATTCCAGATAGAATTAAAATAATAATATAATAAAAATCACATTACAATTTCATTATCCTTTTCTTAAACAACCGGATAGAAGCCAATGTCAAAAAAACACCAATGCTCATTAAAATGAGTATTTTTGGAAGAATTGCTTCTAATGGCAGGGTCCTCCAGAAAATGTCATAAAATCCCTGAATTCCCCAGTAATTTACGCTGAGAAGAGCAATCTTTTGAAGTATTGCCGGCATTATAAACAAGGGAATCATACTTCCTCCAATCGCCGACATAATAAGAATAATAATTGTGCTCAGATTCTGGGCTTGTCGTCGTGTTTTTGCAAGAGCTGCCAGGAAAATACCCAGACTTGAAACAGCAAAAGCGGTAGCAATTATCATCAGGATCAAAGCTGGAATATTGATGCTCAGATCCATGTTAAAAATGAGCCAGGCAAACAGGAACATGACAGTTAGCTGAAGTATTGAGATAAAAAATGCAAACAACATTTTGCCATAGAGAATTGTACTGCCTTTCAAAGGGGAATATAGTAATCTGTTTATCGTCCCGTTTTCCTTTTCTTCCAATATGCTAGTCCCCACTCCAGCCATACTGAAGAGTAACATTAGTATGGCAGTGCCAGCAACAGCCTGTATCATACCAAGCTTAATGTTATTCTTTATCCCAACAATTGAAGTCCACTTTATTTCAAGTTTGTTATTGTCTTGAATTATTGCCGTTTTGAGTATATTATCACTGGCGCTTTTATCGATATCCGGAAACTGGTCATGCAGATATTTTTCAATGCTTTTTTTTACGATTATTTCACCAGTGGACGACATTAAGGTGCTTATCAGGTTCTGTTGCAGAATTCCAATTTCCATTTCACGTGACCTGTCATACACCAGTTCAACTGGTGTTGCCTTTCCAGCTTCCAGAGAATCCTGAAACCCTTTATAAATTATTAAGGCACAGGGATATTTCCCTTTAATTACCAGTTCTTTACACTTTATGGAATCTGATAAAATAACTCTTATATCTTCAAGAGAATCAATCTTATAAATAATCTCTTTTGAAGAGCGCGTTTGGTCCAGGTCGGAAACTAACAATTTAACAGGTTCAGAACGGCCATTGTAGGCTCCAATACTGCCATAAGCGAACGCAAAAAGAGTTATTAAAATTACCGGAAGCAGAAATGTGAGTATTACAGAACGCTGATCATGGAAAAACAGTGTCAGATCTTTTTTGAATAGCTTAAACATAACTTAATCTCTTAATTCTTTCCCTGTTAATTTCAAATAGATAGATTCCAGATTCGTCCCCTGGGTATAAATTCTTTCTATTACACCTCCGGCGTTTTGAACATGGTTCATTATTATCTGAATATCATTGTTAATATTTCCGCATTCCACTTTTAGGGAGCCGGAGGCATTGTCAAACCTTAATAATGGATTTTCTGATGTTAACCGGTTAATTGTTTCACTATTTACATCCGCCAGTTTAATAGTCAACAGATCCCTGACATCACTTATCTCCCTCAACTCTTTCAACGTACCCTGTGCAATAATTCGTCCGACATCAATGATGGCAATTTTATCACAGAATCGTTCCGCTTCCTCCATATAGTGAGTTGTATATATAATTGTCATCCCTTCATTATTCAATCTCTCTATGACCTCAAAAATATGATTTCTGTTTTGAGGGTCAACACCAACTGTAGGTTCATCCAACACTAATATTCTGGGATTATGCAATAATGCACAGGCAATATTGACCCTGCGTTTCATTCCTCCTGAAAAAGTTTTGATTCTGTCATTCTTCCTGTTAACTAAATCAACAATCTCGAGAGTTTTATTAACATTCATCTTAAGTTCCGGTTTTGGAATATTATACAATCCACCCCAGAACATCATGTTTTCATATGCCGACAACTCTTCGTATAATGCAATTTCCTGGGGAACCACACCCATCATCAATTTTAAAGTATCACCATCGTTCTTTGTATTGACCCCGTCAATTATGACATCACCCTTGTCAGCTTTAACTAAGGTGTTTAATATGTTTACAATTGTTGATTTTCCAGCACCGTTTGGACCTAAAATGCCAAAGATCTCTCCTTTGTCAATAGTGAAACTGACATTCTTTACGGCATCAATATTTCCGAAAGATTTCGAAACAGACCTAACTGTTATCATTTTAAAGTATTGGGATTAATCATTTTTATCATCACGGTTCAGAAAATTAACTGCTTCGGATCTTCCTGAATTGTTTTAATGCTTTGTCAGCAGCAAGTTTACCTGTTAAGATTGACATTGGGACACCTGCAGGGCTGTAAGCCCATTGACCCGCCTGATAAATTGAAGGTATTGGCGTCAGAACTGAGCGATCGGAGTTCTGAATTTTGTTTATTACCGGCATATATTTTTGAAATGACCACCCGGTAATAGCTCCTTCAGAACTACCAACTCTATTTTCAATGCTTAAGGGAGTAAACGAAAAGTGAGCAATTGTTTTATCTTTTAACATCGGGTAGACAGAATCAGATATCACTCTCAAAACACGATTCTCAATTTCCGGAATAAACTCATCAAGCCAGCCTTTTTTTTGAATTTTGTCAAACAAATCATATTCTGCAAGGAAACTGATAATTATACCGGTTTTACCAGGAGGCACCAAATCGGGATCTTTAAGTCCTGGAATAGAAATTTCGTAAGTATTTAATCTGGTAAATTTGTCCAGCCAGGCCAGGATTTGATCTTTTTCAAAGGTCTCAAAATTGGCCAGCAGATAATTAAGCTCTCCCCTGTGAGTTTCACCTAAACCTATCTTTGCGGGGGTATAGAAGAAATGGCCATTTGCGATTTTCCTGAAACTTTCAAGCGGCTCATCTACTTCCAGGAATAAGGAAAACACAGAATCTCCGCCCCGATATTTCAGAATTTTGCTTTTTGTATCCTCAAATCGCATTTTGATTTTGGGCAATAAGCCTTCAGTTTTTGTAATTTTATAGAGCGTTTTTAAATCAGCAGCCCAGATAAGATTGTCATATCTGTAAGTGATATTTTTTTGGTCCTTTAGAAGACATTTATCAGCCATCACTTCGATAATTCTTGTCTCTGTCTTTATTTCTCCTCCCAATTCTGTTATTTTGGTTTTCAAGGCTTCCGATAATTTTCCTACTCCGCCTTTAGGGTAGAAATAATCAAGGTATAAGGAAAAATAGCTTAATGCGAAAAAGGTCGGCGTATTTTTGAAGAAATGTTGTGAAATAATATCCCTGAGTGAAGTATTTTTTACAAGTGTTTTTAAATATTCTTCAACCGGCATATTCATACTATTTATCTTTCCAACAGTGAAAATAAATTTCGGCAGCCATGGAAAAAGCTTTTTAAAAAGGAACTCTCTGTCATGTTTTAAATCTTTAAACACCGGATTCTCCAGGCCATAGAGTACATCCATGTGCTTCATTATTTTTCGTATGTGTATTATGACTTTATCAATTTCTCCTTCACTATCCGGAAAAAAATTTATCAGCAGATCCCTGTATTTTAATAAACTTCCTATATTATCTATATTTATTATTTCGTTTTCTATGCCAAGAGATACCGGACTTTTAACAACTTCGATCTCAATGCCTAAATCCTTTAACATCGGTAAAATAATACCGGCATCTTCCAGGGCTCTGACTCCGGCATCAAAATGAAAACCGTCACGTACAAATGAATTAACAAGTCCCCCGCACTCACTATTTTTTTCAAGAAGCAGTACTTTTTGTCCTGCCCGTGAGAGATATGCCGCAGAAGTCAATCCGGCAATGCCTCCGCCAACAATGATAGTATTGTAGGTTTTTTCAGACATATTCTTTTAATTCAGAGATTTCAAGAAATTTATTCCGAATTACATTTATTGTTTTTAATCAAGCAATCCACTTAATTCCAGACTTTTTTTCCAAAGTTCATAAGCAACTTCTTTGTCCAGAGCTGGTGGTGCAGGTTCTTCTTCGGTGGTTAAGTTAAAGAATTTCCCACTAACAGCTTCAATCTCTTTTGAGACTCCAAGATAATACAATGCTTCTGCAGATATTTCAGGTGATTTTAATGTTTTATCAATAAAATTCCTTTTAAACCAGCGGTAAACCTGTCCGTTTTCCTGGCCTGTTCCAGTTTTAACAGCTCCCGGATGCATAGCATTTATCAATACACCAGTCTTTTGGAAATGTTCATCAAAAACGATCATCGATAACAGTTGGGCAACCTTGGCAGAACCATAACTTTTCAGACCGGAATAACGCCGTTTTTCCCAATTCAAATCGTCCAGTCTCAAGCCCCAGGCAGCAAAACGATGACCTTCGGAATTAACCATAATTATCCTGGCGTTTTCCTGGGATTTAAGTTTATCCATTAATATATAATTTATGATGAATGAAGCTAAGTACTGAATCACAAATACCTTTTCAAGGCCATCTGTAGTAGTTTCTCTATTAGTAAGATAAATACCTGCATTATGAATAAGAACATCTATTTCAGCATTAAGGTGAGTCAGCTCCTTCCCCACTCTGTGTATTTCATCCAGCTTGCTCAAATCAGCTATTATATACTCACACTTAACTGCGAATTCACCAACAATCTCCTTCTTCAGAGCTTCAGATTTTTCAGGATTTCTATTTACACAGATAAGGTCGGCACCCATGGAAGCATATTTTCTTGCAGTAAGGTATCCGATGCCTGAAGTTGCACCTGTAATAACAACAAGTTTGCCATCGAAAGTATTATCACATATTTTCGGATCAGAATTGCTGTTCCTGATCATTGCAAAAATGTTGGACCATTCATATTCCCTGAAATATTTAGCAAACTTTTTATTTTTCATATACGCCGGTTACTTTTTTACTTCTTTAGATTTTATAAAATTATATTCTATGACTTAAGCTTTTAGAAATACAGGCCGACAGCAAATATATAATCCTGGTTACGTAGCGGAACAGGAGGTGCTCCTGAAGTGTTAGGCATTGCTAATGTGTTCCAGCCAATTGTCATACGGTATTCAATGAAAAAACTCTTATTGAGAAATCTGAAATCCGTTCCAGCCCCATAAACGAATGCATAGTCGAAGGTATCGAGCCCTTTCATATCGCCAGATTCTTTCACTATTGTCGGAGGTCCACCCATATTAATTGTACTTGTAATACGGTATTCCCCATTCATTAATAATGATAAGGCAATACCGGTGCTGCCATAAATCCCAAAATTCTTAACATTGACAAATTTGTATTTTAAAATTATTGGCATCTCGAAATAGTTCAAATCATATTCAGAAACAGTATTTACATTAACAGGTGTGGTA
>CAIPJU010000841.1 GCA_903865465.1 uncultured Bacteroidota bacterium | reverse complement strand
GTGCGATATCTTAGCAGCATGTGCCAGGGCATACCCGGCAACATCAGTAAAATCCCATGGAACTACAATTAGTTTTTTATGCTCTTCCATATTTCTGACTATATTATGTTAATTACTCAAAGTTATTCAGTTTTTGCTAATTATCAAAGCATTTATTTATTCCCGGCATCCTCTTTAATTATAACTGCAATATAGGGTAAATATTATTTATTACTTTTGCGCTACCAATTTTTGATTTGAATAATAGTAATGAAAAGAATAAAGATAAAAGAATTGCTTGTCTCCGGTGAACTGGGGTCTGAGATACTTGTTAAGGGATGGGTAAGAACAAAGCGGGGAAATAAGAATATTGTCTTCATTGCCCTGAATGACGGCTCCACCATTCTCAACATTCAGGTTGTTGCTGAAACATCGCTGTTTGATGAGAATCTGCTGCGTGATATTACAACAGGTGCCTGCATAGCAGTAACTGGCAAACTGGTTGAATCACAGGGTCAGGGTCAGAATATTGAAATAAGCGCCACCTCAATTGAGCTATACGGGAAGAGCGATGCTGAGACCTACCCCTTGCAGAAGAAGGGCCATTCAATGGAGTTTTTACGCGAAAATGCTCATCTGCGTTTCAGGACAAATACTTTTGGCGCCGTATTCAGGATAAGGCATTCCATGGCTTTTGCCATTCATAAGTATTTCAACGACAAGGGGTTTTTCTACCTTCACACTCCAATCATTACAGCGAGTGACGCTGAAGGCGCTGGTGAGATGTTCCATGTCACTACTTTCGACATCAATGGTGCACCTCGCGGTGAAGATGGTTCCGTTGATTTCAAGAGTGATTTCTTTGGAAGACAGACTAACCTGACCGTATCGGGGCAGCTCGAAGGTGAGCTTGGTGCAATGGCACTTGGCGATATCTATACATTTGGACCTACCTTCAGGGCAGAGAATTCGAACACTCCAAGGCATCTTGCCGAATTCTGGATGATTGAACCGGAAATGGCTTTCTATGACCTTACAGATAATATGGACCTTGCCGAGGATTTTGTTAAATATCTTATCAGGTATGCCCTCGAAAATTGCAAAAACGACCTCGAATTCCTCAATAATATGATCGATAAGAATCTTCTCGATCGTCTCAGATTTGTTGTGGAAAATGATTTCGTAAGGATTCCCTATACCCAGGCTGTGGAAATTCTCACGGCATCGGATAAGAAATGGGAATATCCCGTTGGCTGGGGACGCGATCTACAGGCAGAACATGAGAGATTCCTTGTTGAAGAGCATTTTAAACGCCCCGTCATACTTACAGATTATCCAAGGGAGATCAAGGCATTCTACATGAAGCAGAATGATGATGGGAAGACGGTCAGGGCCATGGATGTTCTTTTCCCCGGAATCGGAGAGATAATAGGAGGTTCTCAAAGGGAAGAAAGCCTTGAAAAGCTTCTTTCGAGAATGAGAGAGATGAAGATCCCTGAACACGACCTCTGGTGGTACCTCGATACGAGAAGGTTTGGAACCGCACCGCACAGTGGTTTCGGGCTGGGATTTGAAAGGCTGATACTTTTTGTGACAGGAATGTCAAATATCAGGGACGTAATACCGTTTCCAAGGACACCCAAGAATGCAGAATTCTAGGAATCTACGGAATATTTTGTTGATTAGCAGAGAATGTTAAATCAGAGGTTACAGCAAAAACTGCTTCAGAAGCTTTCTCCCCAGCAGATACAGATGATTAAACTGCTGGAGATCCCTACTTTACAGATAGAGGAGAGGATCAAAAAGGAGCTGGAAGAAAACCCGGCTCTCGAAGAGGGTGAGGAGGCAGATGATATCCACTCTGATCAGGAAGATGAAGAGCCTTTTGAGGAGAAGGATAAGGACCAGGAGGAGTTTACACTCGACGACTACATTGAGGATGATGACATTCCCGATTACCGGCTTCAGGTAAATAATTATAGCAAGGATGATGAGAAAAGAAGCGAAATCCCTTATTCTGCAGGTCCTTCATTCCAGGAACATCTCGAATCTCAGTTAAACCTGCGCGATCTTACTGAAAAACAAAAGATCCTCGGAGAATATATTCTGGGAAATATTGACGAGGACGGCTACCTTCGAAGGGATCTGATAAATATAGTTGATGACCTTGCATTTCTTCAGAATATCGAAGCCACGGAACAGGAGCTTGAGGATATTCTGCTGATAATACAGGATCTGGATCCTGCAGGAGTAGGCGCCAGAACTTTGCAGGAGTGCCTTTTGCTGCAGATCGATAAGAAACCAGCCATCTCTTCGCCACTGTCAATAGCCCGGATAATCCTTGATTCTTACTTTGACGAGTTCACAAAGAAACATTACGACAAGATAATTTCGCGGATAGGTATAACTGAAAATGACCTCAAGGCATCAATTGATGAGATCCTTAAACTGAACCCCAAACCAGGTGGAGTTTATAGTGACCCTTTCAATAAATCATCCCAACCAATTATCCCTGATTTTATCCTGGATTTTTCGGAGGATGGTTTCGATCTTCACCTTAATTCACGGAACCAGCCGGAATTGCGGCTGAGTCAGGCGTACAATGAGATGCTTCAGTCCTATACCAGGGATAAGGGCCAGAGCAGAGATCTGAAAGATGCCGTCATGTTTGTTAAACAGAAGATCGACTCTGCAAAATGGTTTATCGACGCCATAAAGCAAAGGCAGAATACTCTTCTTCTGACAATGAATGCCATTCTGGAATACCAGAAGGATTATTTTATCGATGGCGATGAGACGAAGCTTAAACCGATGATTCTGAAAGATGTGGCTGAGATGACAGGACTTGATATCTCCACCGTTTCAAGAGTGGCTAATAGTAAGTTTATCCAGACGCATTTCGGCATATTTCCTTTGAAATACTTCTTTTCGGAAGGTCTTCAGACCGACAGCGGTGAAGAGGTATCGACCCGGGAGATTAAAAGAATATTACAGGATTTTATCGAAAATGAAGAGAAACGAAGGCCTCTTACCGATGAAAGGCTGACAGAAATTCTCCAGGATAACGGCTACCAGATAGCCCGAAGGACTGTTGCAAAATACCGCGAACAGCTTAATATTCCGGTCGCAAGACTAAGACGCGAAATCTAACCTTAGCATCTGACCTGAAGTTTTTTAAATTCCCCTTACCTGATTTATGAAATGGATACCAACGATTTTAAATATTTCCCCGACTCTTTTGCAAAAACAGTCTCTGCTCTGTTTCATCCCTTATTCATGCCGGTTTATAGCATGGCAATTATCTTTTCGGCTCCGACTCTCTTTGGATACCTTCCATTTGAGGTAAAAAGAATATTGTTTTTGATTGTCTTGGTTGATAATGTTCTCCTGCCTTTCATACTGCTGCCTCTGTTCAGGTACAGAAATATCATCTCATCATGGACTATCGACAACCGAAGGGAGAGGATTGTTCCTCTGATAATTACAACACTTCTCTATTCAATAACATCTTACATTGTGATCCGCTTCCCGGTTCCCTTGTTCCTGAAATCTTTTTTCATTGCTGCATTTATGATCTCCCTCACGGCGACAGTCATTACTTTCTGGTGGAAAATATCGGTGCATTCATTGGGTGCAGGGGCTTTGATCGCCCTTGTTCTTATTTTATCGCACAGGATGTATTCGCCTCTGCCTGGCTACCTTGTAGCAGTATTCTTCATTGGCGGACTTATAATGACATCGCGGCTTAAACTTAATTCACATACTCCTGCCCAGGTGTGGGCTGGCTTCTTTACCGGTTTTCTGGCACTGTCTCTTACCATGCTCATATTCCAGTAGCTCGAAGACTGCATCCTTCAGCAGTTCTTCACTCCTGACGGCGAATTGGTTGCGAAGGTCTGCTTTTTTGGAAGGGAGTGAAAAATCTTTGTATAATTCTTTCTGCGAAACTGAAGTAAACCATCCCTTTTCTGAAAGATAGCCGGACAGGTATTCCTGCTCAGTCTGTCCCGGAGTGGGAATTAGGACTGCAGTTACACCCATACTAATCAACTCCATTATTGTAGTGTATCCCGACCTGGTAATTACGCATTTGCTGCTTTGGATTATTTCAGCCATCTCCTTAGCCGGAAGGTGATTGAAGTAATGTATGTTACCTGTAACCACAACTACTCCGGTTTTATCGGGATTTCCGCCAAAAATAAAAGTTGTGAAGGGCTTATCAATCAGTATGGAGACCAGCTTTTGCCTGAGGATCTCTCTTTGGGGCTCCGGTCCGGAAAGAATAAGGGTGAAGTGACCCGGCTTCATCTTAGCATTAAAAGAATTGTATTCAGGATAGCCAAAACGGGAGAGAATGCCTGTGAAACGAGTATTGTCCTGAAGCCTGATCCCATGCGAAAGTCGCCCGGAGAGATTAAGATCACCTGGAAGATCGGGAATCCAGCAATAGTTATATTTTTTTATAACAATCCTGTGCAACATTATGCCAACAGGTTCCAGGAACCTGAAGAATGACGGTAATGGGATCCTGGGCATATGTGTTACATATACCGACGTAACATTTCTGTTCCACAATCCAAAACGGTTATCGCTAATAACAATGCTGATATTATAGGCTTTGATTAATCTTTTTAATGTATTATGCTCTCTGATAATATGATAAAGAAGCAGAGGGACTTTTAGCAATAGTGATAAATATTGGGGGAGAAAGCTAGAATATGAGGGTTTGAATCCGGTAAAGCAGATGGATTGTAATCCCGGCAGTTCGTTCTTAAAAAGTGCTAAATGCTCATTCCCTGATGCAATTATAACATTGTGCCCCATATCTTTGAGCAGTTTTGCAACAGGGATCATCCTGGCAGCATGCCCTAATCCCCATTCCAGGGGACAAATCAATATATTAAGGGATTTATTCACTTTTAACCTGAGACCTGGGTAGGAATACCAAGAGATTCCACCCTGGCAGCTATCTGACGGAGTTCCTTTTCGGGTACTTTTTTAAGATCGCCCACATCAGGAGTATCGCGTGAAATGGTGTAGATCATAACTTCAGAAGGCCTTATTTTTTCGAGAGCTGAAAGCCATGCCTCAATCTCCCCGGGTGTGCTGTTATCAATATCCATTCCTTTAAATGTTCCCCTGACGAAGAGTGTCTGAATTATTACCTTGCCCTTAAACTGTGCCAGGTTATCAATAAGGTCATCGACATTGATTTTTACTCCGGGGTTATTATGAGCAATTATTGTTGATTCAAAAACAGAATCGAGTTTCAGGATATTCTGGTCTATCTTTAAAAGTGCATTCCTGACTGCCGGTTTTGCAATTGTGGTCGCATTCGACAGCACTGCAATCCTGGCTTCAGGAAAATACCTGTCTCTCAGTATAATACTATCATCAATAATTCCGGGAAAGTCAGGATGGATTGTGGGCTCACCATTCCCTGCATAAGTTATGACATCAGGCTTTAGATTTTCCTGTTTCATCGCTGCAAGTTTCAGATCGAGAGCCTCATATACCTCCTTGCGTGAAGGAAGTCTTCCATGGACTTTTTCACTGTCGCTGTTTAATCCGCATTCACAGTAAATACAATTGAAATTACAGATCTTCTTGTTGACGGGCAGCAAATTGATGCCAAGTGATACCCCTAAGCGCCTGCTCTTAACCGGTCCGAAAATTATCTCGTCAAAAAGAAATGTGGCCATATTTGAATCTTTAACCGGTACAAAATTAGCATTAATTACTTTAGTCGGGCTGCAGGGGAGGAATAGTAGTCAGATCAGCCGTTCGGCGTAACTTCCGGGAAGTAGTTTCATGAGTGCCAGATCAAGGTCCTGCAGCAAAACAAGTCCGGGTTTTTTACCTGCTTCGATAGTACCATAGATTCCCTCTGCTTCCAGCGCCTTTGCACCATTAAATGTTGCCCACTTTATAAGCAATTCCATAGAGATTCCGGGGAAGTGCTGCTGAAGTGTCTTAAGCTCTTCAAGTATGCTAAGTCTGTTATTTGATGAAAGGCTATCTGTTCCGATAACTATTTCGCACTCCTCGTCCAGGAGCAATTCAAGCGGGGGCACTTTACCTTCAATATAAAGGTTGGAGTTTGGGCAGAGGCACCAGAAAATATTTTTACGGCTGTTTGCAATCCTGATAGTCTCCCTGTCGGCAAAGGTATTGTGGACAAGAATCAGGTTACCATTCGGGCTTATCTCATTCAGAACTGCATCGGAATGATTTTTTACAGTTTCCAGTTTTCCGGGCATTATTCCTGATCGGATATAGGAATCGACCAGGGGTCCTGAGTGGTTATTAAGGAATTCGATCTCGTCGAAGCTCTCCATAAAATGAATCGAAGTGAGCCTGTTTTCTTCACTCCTGCTCCGAAGCAATCTCATCAATGTAAGCGACATCGAATAGACCGAATGTGGTACTAGTGAAAAGGGGATTCCCGTCTCAGCAGCCACTGAGGCCAGGTTCTCTATCTCTTCTAATCTCTTGCATGCTCTCCCGGGGTCTATCCCAAAAACCTCAAGAAAACTGTGATATTTTACGAGGCTTTCCTTTTTTATGTTAAAAGTGACCGTGTTGTTGCACACATCAGCACATAAAACAGTGCCTTCACTCAGAATCTCGCTGTCGGCAGAAACAGCAGAATTATAAACAGTTTCGGCAGAAGAATTCCTTTCGTTCCTGACAAGTTCGATGAAACCGGCCAAACCTGTTCCCCTCCCAATGACGCCTTTCATGTGAGAGAGTTCGAGATGGCAGTGACAATTTACAAATCCCGGTATGATAATTCCGTTATAAAATTCAATCGACTCACCTTCTTTAAGTTCTCCTCCGGTATCTTCAACACTTAAAATCGTTCCGTCATCCAATGTATTGATGATCGCTCTTTTGAGTGTATTACCTGTGTTTGTAATGACATACTGGGCTGAAAACCTTCTCATGCAGAATATTTGACACGTATACTGATTGCGGACAGTATCAGGTGT
>CAIPJU010000840.1 GCA_903865465.1 uncultured Bacteroidota bacterium | reverse complement strand
CCGCCTCCTTATAGATTGCTGAACATATGAATTTTCTGCCTCCAAAGGGATTGGCCAGTTTAAGTTCTCCGCCCCTTTCACAAAAAACAGTTACATTCTCAGTCAGTCCGTTTTTCATAGATGCAGTTACAAGAAATGCACCTTCGGTCCTGAGCTTGTTAAAGCCTGAATCTTTCCAGCTTTTGGGAATAGCGGGAAAGATCCTGATGATTCCGGTATGGCTCTGAATAAGCATCTCCTGCACTCCGGCTGCAAAGGCGAAGTTCCCTTCGAGGGTAAAAGGCCTGTAGGTCATTTTTGATTTACCTGTACCCGACTGATCGCCGTTCACATGAAAGCTGTTTGGAAGACAGAAATCCTGCGCAAATATTCTCAATGCCTCAGCTGCCCCTTCTCCGTCGAAGGCCCAGGCTTTAATGTTTCCCAGCCAGCTCCAGGAATAACCGCACCACCAGTCTGGTCCTGTCTTCTCTAGTGTTTTTATTGTTGAATCGATAATCTGAATGTCCTTTCTCCCTTTTGATTTATCGATGAGTCCAAGCGGGTGAAACGCTATCAGATGGGAGAAATGGCGATGCGACTCCGTGTATTTTACCCCCTTTGCATATGTTAATCCCGTCGGGGAATCGATATCATAAGCGGGCCATTCCAGAAGGATTTTATTCCACTTCTCTGCTTCATCTGTTTTGCCCAGTTCAGCAGCCAGCTCTGCTGCCTTCTCAAAAGTAAACCTTACGAGTCCGAGATCGTAATTTGTCATCGTTGGAAACCAGGCCTTTCTGGAATTGTCAAAAATCTCGGGACTCGAGCTTATTGGAAGTTTCCTTATGCCACTGCTGTCTTTTACCGACAATTCGTTGAGGTAAACTGCTACATCCCTAATCCATGGATAAGCCTCTTTCTCAAGAAATTCCCTGTCCATTGTGTAGCGCCAGTGAAGGTAGAAATGGTGACCCAGCCAGGCAGCAACCGTAGGTCCAAAGGAGTACTGGATCCATCCTCCCATCGGCTGTCCGGTGAGTGTTGTAACTCCCGGAACATTCAGACCTCCAGTACCAAAATAGCTCTTCGTATATTTTTCGAATTCGGGCCGGTTTTTCTGAAGCCAGTCAATGAAACCTTTCTCCTGTTCGAGATGGTTGGAACTATATGTTGGCCAGTAACTAAGCTGGGTATTAAGGTCGTGATGAAAATCGCCTTTCCATGGAGGAAGCTTACCTGCATCGGCTGTCCATACGGCCTGAAGTGAAATTGGAGGAGCTCCGTTCCCTGTTGCAGCCCCAAGTTTGTACATCTCAAGGTGCCATTGTTTTGCAAGTACCGGATCGGGAACTGAAATGTCGGATTCAAGCCAGAATCTGTGCCACCAATCCTGATGGCTTACGAACTTTTTGTCGAAACCTGCCTTTATGGCTGAAGATGTCTGATCCGAGGCCTTAACCTGCTTTTCCCATCCCGGATATTCGGAGCTAATGCTCCAGCAGCCTTCGGTTGTATTTCCCTTCTTTTTCCACCTCACGTTTATGTGATAACGGAATCCTCCCCATCCATCCTGATTATATGTCATTGAATTTCCATCTTTAACCACTTCCCCCTTTGGGTAACCAAGCCGCCGGAGATCCTGGCCTGTCAGTGAGTTATCGGGATCGGACTGACCTTCGGTATTATAAGCAGGAGCAAGAAGTTGGGGGAGAATTTCACTATCAACACCCTCGAAGCGAAACCATCCAACGGGGCTTCCGGCATCAACAAAGGTCTTAAGTGAGGTTCCGTTTTTCCATTTTACTATGCAAAGAGCATCCTTAAGCTGCAGCTCAACCGACTCTGTCTCTCCCAGTTTTGAGACATCAAATTCGAGTGCTCCTCCTGGTATTTTTGAAGGAGCGGGATTCGCATCATAAGGCACATCGAACATCTCCTGAACGGGCTTATAGTCATTCTCTGCCCATTTTTCCTTTACCCAGGAGTATTTCCATTGAGGTTTCTCAAGGTTCTGCATGGGACGAAGATCCCAGAGGTCGGCCCTGTCGAGCGAGAGCCTCAGTCTGCCATCTTTCTGCCAGAGGAGAGCCCCAACCATTCCGTCACCAAGGGGTATTCCCTCATCCCAGCTTTTGGCGAGCCGGCTAAATTTTAAATTATACTCCGGCAGGGGAAGGTCCCCTTCCATTTTTACAAAACGCCCGCACGATATCAGAATGAGGATCAGGAAGGCCGGGAGAAGAGACAGGAAGAATAATTTCTGAATTCTGTTTCGCGGGATGCCAAAATGATTATTCACTTTCTTTCTTATTAATTGAATCATTTATATAATCCATTACAACAGACCCGATGATATTGGCAAATTTTACCTTCGGAATTTCATTCCTTGAAAAATACCGTGGATATTGTCCTTCAAGCAGGGTAACCTCTTCAATCGGAATATTGAACTTTGCAGTATAGATATATTTTATATTCTCATAAGCATCTCCGGTAAGACAAACATATTTTCGCCAGAAAGTATACTCTTTGAGATCGATATCAAGTTCTTCCTTAACCTCCCTTATCAGAGCTTCTTCAGGGGTCTCCCCCTCCTCAACATGACCGCCTATCAGGTCCCAGTGGTTAGGGAAGGGAATCCACGATTTATTGTCGCGAAGCGCAAGCAGGATCTCTCCTTTGTCGTTTTCAAATATGATGGCAGCGATCTCTTTCATCTTAATCAGACATGCTACTGGTTTTCAACATATTTTGTCATCACCTCCAGCCTGTTACCATCGGGGTCGAGCGTTTCGAATTCATAATATCCGTCGCCTGTTTTGCGTGGTCCCCTAAGTATTTTAAATCCCTCATCCGACAGTTCACGGGCTTTTGCCTCAACCATCTCCATAGTTTCAACTTCAAATGAGAGATGGATTATGCCCAGGTATTGTTTATCAACAGGGTCATTAAGGTTTTCAGGAATTCCGGGTTTAGACATTAATTCAAGTCTTGAGCCGGATTCGAATGAGATAAAATAGCTTTCAAAAAGGGTCAAAGGATTAAAGTATTTCTCATTCCTCCGTCCGTTTAAAAAATTAATATAATAATCCTTCATCTTCTCCAGGGAGGATGTCCAGATTGCAACATGGTCTATTTTCACAGCATACTTATTTTATTAATCACTTACCCTTAAGGTCATACCAAAAATATCAATATTGAGTCCACTCCGAAAAGTACAAAATTTTGTTTTCAATTGTTCTTAGCCTCTGCCCCCTGAAGGGGTAACAATTGAATATCAGTATCTTAAAAAGTCCCCTTAGGGGATTTAGGGGTCAAAGAGCCTTTTCGGAGTGGACACAATATTTGAATTATATTTTCATGAGGGCATTGAAGAACATCTCAAGCTTAGCCTCATCGAGCCAGCCATTGGTTCTCACTCCGCTGCAAACATCAACAGCGTATGGTTCCACCTCTTCGATAGCCTGACGAACATTATGCGGATTGAGGCCTCCCGCCAGAAACACCGGACATTTGGCCTGCTCCCTTATCTGCCTGCTAAGCTTCCAGTTATGAACCCTGCCGGTACCTCCAAGCTCTTTAACCTTCAGTTTCGGATTTCCGCTGTCGAGCAGAAGGGCATCAACCTCCCCGGACAGAGCAATTGCCTCATCTATCGAATTTTCGTCTATAACATGAATAACCTGTACAATCCTAATAACAGGAAGTGCTGACTTAATCTGACTGTGGGAACCTTCAGAAATTGAATCTACAATCTGAATGGTATTTGTAAGAGTGCGTAAATGATGTTTAATAATTTCCTCGGCCTCAGTCTCGCTTGTAAGCATAAAAGTTGCGACGGGCGGAGGTACTTTCATGGCTATCTGCCTGATGGCTTCATCGGGTATTGGTCCGGGACCGCTGGGCATTCTTGCAACAAGCCCTACGGCAGAAGCACCGTAACGTATAGCCAGATCAGCCTCCTCGCGGCTGGCAATACAGCAAATCTTAACTCTTGGACTCATAACTAAAATTCAGTATTAGTCGATAATCAGCTATAAATATAGAAGTAATTTGCGACAGAAACTTATATTATGGGGAAGAGGAGTTGAAAGGGAAATGACCCGGAAAGAAAAAATTATATAACTCTCACTTAAGGGAATCTTCTAAACTATGCCGGCTCCGGCCGCGGCAGACAAAATAACTATCAGGGCTTTAACCACCTGAACAGCTTTCTCAACAACACCGGCTATTTCAGCAAGCGAATGAGCCGAATCTTTTATCTGCTTTGCCAGGGCATTCAGCGAATCGGAATCTTTTGAAAGGGCGCTTATAAGCTCTTCGCCTTTTTTCCGGATAAGAGCCTGTTCGAGGCTGAAGAGTTTCACAGATGACCCTTCAAGAGCTTCATTCTGTTCCTGTGTAAGGGATGAAGAGGCCCTTGCCTTTTCAACTGCTTTAAATGCATTTTGAACCTGTTCGAGAGTTAGTTGCTGTTCAGTACTCATAGCTGCTATTTATGTTTAAAGTCAATTTTACCAACTGTGGTATTCAAATCCCTGATCTGCACTGCCATCTCCCTGAAACCTTCAACAATCTCCTTCAAATTCCGTCTTTTTTCGATTGAACCAAGCATCTTTCCATGTGCTTTCCTGATACTATTTGTTGCGCTGATTGTCATTGACCGTAGCTGCTTTACCTGTTCTATCCTCTCCTTCAGATCGAGATATTCAAAATCATTGGCTATGGAAGTTTTCGAAGAATGGCTGATAAAACTAAGGTAATCAGTATTAAGCCCTCTCTCTTCAGCATCAATCAGCTGGTCGATGTTTCCGGACTTTAAAAAAGTGATAAGGTTGCCGGTCATAACAGCAATCAGTGTATCGGCTTGTGGGATATATTTTTTGATCTCCTTTGCCTGTCGGCACCTGATGAATTGTCTTCCGCCAATCTGAATAAATTTCCCGGCAGCCGCCCCGATTCCAAGAGGCAGCCTGGCACTTTTATCAATCCTGTTATAGTGAGATATAAGTGTATCCAAATCTTCTCCCAAATTCTCAGAATGATTTTTTAGTTCATTTATATATTTATCTGAAGAAAGAAGAGAGAGCGCGTCTGAATAGTTATCAATGATCCTGAATGTTATATCAGCTTTTTCTGATAATGCATTACCATGAACTTTGTTGTAATGAATGCTGTCGAGAATATCGATATGATTTTGCGGAATGGAAAGTGAATTAGCGTAATATACTTCCCGGCATTTTCTTATATCGGCCAATTCGGCCATTATCCTTCCGGGAAATGCGGAGAAGTTCTCAGTCATTCTCCCAAACTGGTTTACCGATTCAATCTGACTTTTAGTAAGCGTAGCGCAGCTGCAGGCCAGATATGAAACAACTAAAATGAAAAATGCCCTCCTCATCTTTTTCTTGTATGCTTCTGAAAGTAAATATACAAAGAAAAGGGGAAGAAGGCAGATGGATTTTAAATGTTTATGCTTTTACTACTGTCCTCTGGTAACGTATTTTGTAACAAGCGTAATTTCAGAAGAAGTCATAGAGGTCCTGGGCCCCATCGATGACATAATACTTTTCCAGCTCGATACACCATAGTTGTCAGGAGTTGGAAGATCATGGCATGAATTACAATTCTTGATATAGAGGGCTCTTCCCTGTTGCAGGTCCTGAAGAGTAGCTGTTGCTGTCACATCTGCACTTGTAGGTACATATAACGAGCTGGTATTACTGCTTTTTTTGGTGCACCCATAGGTTAAACTTAATGCCGTAAGGCAGCCTACCAACAAAAATGATCTAAATACTTTCATAAACTCTGAATTACTGAATAATTTATTTTATCTGTTATTAAAACTTGAGAAATCATTTAATGTTGTATAGTTATGACAAATATCATAAACGAAGGTTAACTATTCTCTGATATCCGGTTAAAATGAATAAATTCTTTCACTGATATCATTAATACCAAAGAGTCAGGATGCCAATCAGAGTTTTTTCAATTGTGCCGACATATCATCAATGTTCGGATCGGAGTTATAGACTTTCACCAGGTCGCCATTTTTGCTGTAAATTGCTACGAAAGGGAATTTTCCGACCCCGTAATATTTCCTGAGGAAGAAGGTGCCACCTTCAGTTCCAACGTTAATATTAGGATATTTCTCAAGATGATATTCTGAGATAAACTTTGTAACATATTCAACAGGCAGGTAAGTTACAAGGGCAAAAGATGCATTCCGGAACTCATCCATTCTTTTGAGAACAGACTCAACAAATTTCTGGCACTCTTCGCAATCGGGTGAAAAATAAACAATTACAATTGGTTTTCCAATCGGAAGATCCTGAGCCCTGAAAAGCCCTCCACCGCTTTGTAACATCTGAAAGGGAGGAACTTTACCCGATTGCGAACTGGCATCTGTAAAACCTGCATAAACCAGGCAAAGAAATACTGAAATGAATATTCTGATCTTCTTCACTTTAAAATACAATTTAGGTTTAAGTACTTTTCTCTCTATTTGAGAACCTTTTTGAGTAT
>CAIPJU010000839.1 GCA_903865465.1 uncultured Bacteroidota bacterium | reverse complement strand
CGTTCAGGATTTTGCCGTCACCCATTCAACCAAATATCGATTGTAATACTAAAAAACAACAAAGCCGGGAGCAGTATTATTTTAATCCCAGACTTCTCTTAAGCTTTCCAACCGCAATTATCAGTGCAATATGCTCAGGGGACATTTCTTTGAGTCTCTTTCTTAACTCCTTAAGGGATAGCTCATCCCCAGTTTCATCTAATCTGTTAATTGCATCAATCCTTACAGCCGGATCTTCATCATCAAGCTGATGAAGCAGCTTATTTAGCACCCCATCATCCATAATTCCAGTTTAAAAATAGAATCAGAAGATAAATTAAGACAAAGATAAGGTTAATTCGCTGAAAGAAAAGAACCCGGCAAATCTTAGTCTTTAACAATAACCGGCAATTAATAATAAAGATTTGTTTAATCCGGAAGGCCTGTCCTGGAAAAAGATGAAATCACTTAATATATGAAATTGTATATCAGTTTATTGCAGACATGGTCCTCAACAGCGATGCAGCCCATGAGTAAATGTTGTGTCGTACCACCATCATGCGCATCTGTTTCATACGCTGGTTTTGTTCCTCGAGCGGCATCTCAAGGGCCATCTTTATAGCGTCTGCTGACTTCTCTATATCATAAGGATTAATAATGATTGCACCCTCAAGCTCCTGCGATGCTCCGGTAAAACGGCTGAGTATCAATGAACCGTCATTCTGATTGCGCGATGCCACGAATTCCTTGGCAACAAGGTTCATACCGTCGTGAAGTGAGGTGACCATGCAAAAGTCAGCAGAAGTATAGAACGGAGCTATCTCACTGTGACTATGATGACGTTCGAGGAGAAGCAAAGGTCTCCAGCTTTTTTGTTTGAACCTCGCATTAATTCTCAGTGCTTCGTTTTCAACTGCCGTAACAGTATCGGAATAGCTCTTGATCAATGTCCGGCTAGGGGCGCCTATCTGAACAAAGGTAAATCTTCCGACATAGGAGGGGGTTTTTTCAAGGAATCGTTCGATGGCGAGAAACTTTTCAAGAATGCCTTTCGTGTAATCAATCCTGTCAACACCTATGCCCATGTATTCAGCATTAATGCCATGAGCGGCAAGAACTTTTGAAGGTTCGTGCATGAGGTTATTGTTGTCATAATCCTTCATGGTAAAGGCAATGCTTATAGGAAATGGTTTTACTAGCGTTGTCCTGCCTCCCATCTTAACAGTAAAGTTCTCCCATAATATCCTCGATTCAAGGGCAGTACTTACTGTCTCCAGAAAATGGTTGCAATGGTATTGTGTATGGAATCCAATAAGGTCAGCTCCAAGCATTCCCTGCAGAATCTCCCTTTGCCAGGGGCATATCCCGAATGATTCGGGGTTTGGCCAGGGAATATGCCAGAAGATTCCAATCCTTGCTTTAGGCTTTTCCCGCTTTATCAGTTCGGGCAGAAGGGCAAAATGAAAGTCCTGGATCAGCACAAAGGGCTGTTCGTCATCTTTAGTCTCTTCCAGAACGGCTTTTGCAAAATCTTCATTCACCTTCTTGTAAAAATCCCAGTCGATTTTTCTGAAAGTAGGCCTGGTATGGGCAATATGGCACAGAGGCCACATACCCTCGTTCGAGAAGCCATAGTAAAAATGACTCTCTTCCTCCTTCGTCAGCCAGAGTCTTCTGAGGGTATACTTTGGTTCTTCGGGAGGAACTTCAACCTTGTCTTCTTTATCAACGGTCTCCCTGTCAGCGTCGCCTGTACCTGCTGCAATCCACAAACCGCTGCAGGCTTTTAGAATCGGTTCCATGGCGGTAATCATTCCGCTTGCAGGAACAATACATTTAATCTCCTTACCTTCATGGATATGCAT
>CAIPJU010000838.1 GCA_903865465.1 uncultured Bacteroidota bacterium | reverse complement strand
CGGAAAGCAATAAATAAAAATAAACAATCGGGAGAAGCCGGATTTAATATTGGAGATGCTTTATATAAACAAAATAAGTTTGAAGAGGCAGGGAAACAGTTTTCTGAAAATGTGACTGTTCAGGAAGACAAGAAAAAGAAATCTGAAGCCTTTTACAACCTTGGCAACTCTCTGCTTAAAGCAAATAAATTAAACGAAAGCATTGAGGCATATAAAAGTTCCCTTAAGCTTCAACCCAATAATAAGGAAACCAAGTATAACCTTGCCTATGCCCAGGATATGATTAAAAAACAGCAGGAGCAGCAAAAGAAACAACAGCAGGATAAGGATAAGAAAAACGAGGATAAGAATAAAAACAAGGATACCAATAAAGATCAGAAAGACAGTAAGGATCAGCAGAACAGCAAGAATAAGGATAGTCAGGATAAAAAGGATCAGGAACAGAATAAAGACCAGAACAATCAGAATCATCAGCAGCAGCAAAAGGGAATTTCAAAGGATGATGCACAGCGCCTGCTCAATTCAATTGCTAACGATGAGAAGAAAGTTCAGGAAAAGGTCAAGCTTGCAAAGGCTTCAAAGTCAAAAATAAGAGTTGTTAAGAACTGGTAAGGTAATCAACACATGATGAAAAGAACACTTATATACCATCTAATTCTTTTATTATCAATCCCCCTAACAGCTCAGGAGATTGCATTAAAAGTTGAATATCCCGCCGTTGTATCAGCCGGACAGCAGTTCAGCGTATCCTGGAGTGTCAATTCAGGAGGCGGTGAATTCTCTTGTCCCCCTTTCACCGGCTTTACCAGGCTAATGGGGCCCCAGACTTCTTACAGCTCAAATACCCAGATAATTAATGGAAAAATGCTCCAGGAGGTATCTTATAGCTATACCTATTACCTTCTTGCTAATAACGAAGGCAGATTTGTTATTCCCCCTGCAGTCTTTAAGGTAAAGAATAAAACCTACCAGTCCGATTCAATTAGAATTGAAGTCGTTGCAGATGCAACAGGCCGTCAGAATCAAAAGAGCACACAGAGTACTCAGAGTACAGCTGGTGCAACAAAAGCCGACCAGGATGTTGAGTCGAACGGAAACAACATCTTCCTTAACCTGGCACTCAGCCGTAAAGAGTTATATATAGGTGAACCGATCATTGCCTCGGTGAAGATTTATACGAGGGTGAATCTTTCGGGAATCAATGATATAAAATACCCATCCTTCAAGGGCTTCCTCAGAAGCGATATTGAAACTCCCCAGCTCACCTCGCTCAAACAGGAAAATGTCAATGGGACAATCTATGGAACTGGTGTTGTTCAGCAATTTATCCTTTATCCTCAGGTTACAGGTGAAATTAATATTGATCCTGTGCAAATATCTGTTCTTGTTCAGCAAAAAACTGGCCAATCCGATCCTTTCTTCGATAACTTCTTCTCATCTGTTCAGACTGTGCCTCGCACCATAGCCAGTAAATCATTGAAAGTAAAGGTTAAGTCGCTTCCCGGAGTTCAACCCACTGATTATTCAGGAGTAGTAGGTAAGCTGGATCTCAAGGCCAATCTCAGTAAAGAAACGGTCAATGTTAATGATGCGGTTAATTTTAAAGTCAGGATAGAGGGATCTGGTAATCTTAAGGTTGCTGCAGCGCCTTCATTAAAGCTTTCTCCCGATATCGAAGTATATGAGCCTAAGATTTCTGATGATCTTAAAAATGGAATGAATGGCACCACAGGTCAGAAGACTTTCGATTACCTCATTATCCCGAGGCATTATGGCGATTATGTAATTCCATCGGTCACCTATTCCTATTTCAATACTTCAACGGGGAAATATGAAAGTCTGTCGACAGGAGAGTTCACTCTTCATGTGAGGAAAGGGAATGACCAAAATACCGGCATAACTGTTTATGGGGGTGTTTCTAAGGAAGATGTAAAATATCTTGGCAAGGATATCCGCTTTATAAAAACCGATCCTGGAAATCTGAGGAAGACTGGAGGTTCCATTGTTATTAACACTTCATACCACCTTCTGTTTGTCATATCCTTGCTTATATTCCTTGTGGTCCTCTTCTTACGCCGTGAACATATCAGACGCAATTCCGATATTAGCCAGGTCAGGAACAGGAAAGCTGCTAAAATAGCTATCCGTCGTTTACAATCGGCCGATGAATGTCTTAAAAATGAACAGATTGACAGTTTTTATGAGGAGATGCTTAAGGCTTTATGGGGCTATCTGAGTGATAAATTAAGCATTCCTGTGGCGGAACTTACAAGAAGCAATGTTCTTTCGACTCTGGCCGACAGGGGGATTGATTCAGAGAGAATTGAAAGCCTTAACCGTATTCTAGACACCTGTGAATTTGCAAGGTTTGCACCTTCGGCATCCGGGGCTGAAGCTGTTACAAT
>CAIPJU010000837.1 GCA_903865465.1 uncultured Bacteroidota bacterium | reverse complement strand
GGGCAAAAAAAGATTGAAGAAGACCTGATGAAAGCCATGGCAGAGGCAGATCTGGCAAACAAAGCCAAAAGCGAATTCCTTCTGAATATCAGCCACGAATTCAGGACACCTCTAAATGCAGTTTTAGGATTTGCTGACATGCTCGAATCGGCTGAAGGCAAAAACAGGAAAGAATATGCCGATTCAGTAAGATCGGGCGGAAGAAGGCTCCTGACAATGGTTGATGATATTCTTGATTTCATAAGACTCGAGAAAACCGGGTTAGAACCTGAGTTGGATTTTATTGATACTTATGGCTTCTTTCATGAATTTGAAAAAAGTTTTGCTGACAGTATTTCAGAGAAAGGGCTTAAGTTTAAAACAATTATTTCTGAGGATCTGCCGGCTTCCATACTCATTGATGAAAGACGATTAAGACAAATTATCACCAAACTTATTGATAATGCCATTAAATACACTTTACAGGGGGATGTTGGCCTGAATGTTTATCAGAAGAGAAGCGATTGCAGCGAAGCTGAAGGTAAAACCGATCTGATAATTGAAGTGAGTGACACCGGAAAAGGGATCCCGGAGGAATTCAGAAAAAAAATATTTGAAGCATTTTCCCAGTCTGAAAACAAGACAATATTAGACGGAATCGGCATGGGATTATCACTAACACAGCGTATCGTAAGTTGCCTGAAAGGAACAATAAAGGTAATATCACAGGAGGGAATGGGTAGTAAGTTTATTGTTACGATTCCCGGAATCGGATTCAGAAACGGAATAAAGGCACCAGTTCAAAGTGACGGAGAGAAACCTGAAAAGCTTCAAAAGCAAAATAAAGAATTAGAAAACATTACAGATCTGCAAGGTTTTATTTCTGCACTTGAGGGAAGTTTATTTTACAAATACAAGGCGCTTGAGATCAGACAACCGATTGGTGATGTGAAAGAATTCGGCCAGTCTCTGATTGATCTAGGAAAGCAGCACAACTACAATTTGATATCTGATTATGGTCAAAAGCTGGTTGATGCTGCAAATAATTTCGATATCGACAGAATGCTGAAACTGATCAGACGGTACAGTGAATATATCGGGGCTCTAAAAGTCTGAACTTTTAATATTTTAGGTTTAAGATGGAGGGCCAACTTATTTTTGCTGCTTTCTTAAGAAGCAACACCGGGCTCAAATCCGGCTAAGGGGCTTCAAAACAAAAAAGCCCTCAGCACTCAGTGCCTGGGCTTCCTCTTGTAGCGAGAGGGAGGAATGATCTCCCGACCTCATGATTATGAATCATGCGCTCTAACCAACTGAGCTATCTCGCCATCTTTTCGCTGCTGCCTTCTATCACCTCTTTTCAGAAGTACCTCATCAAATCAACTTCAATTTCGGCAACGCGGGTGCAAATATAAACAGTTTGTCACAATTTAACAACAGGCTTCATTAGTTTCATTTTTTTTTATAAATTGCACGGAATGTAAAGCATAAGAATCAAACCTTTATAATGAGACTGAAGTTCGAACTCGAATATACCCTCAACTGCTCCCCAAAGGTTCTATTCCCCCGTCTCAGCACCCCTGAAGGCCTGAACGAGTGGTTTGCCGACGACGTCAATGCTGATGGTGACCTCTTTACCTTCATCTGGAATAACTCCGAATCAAAGGCCAGACTCGCAGCCCTGAAGGATAATAAAATGGTCAGATTCGAATGGCTCACCATTGAAAATGAAGATGAGAACTATTTTGAATTCCGTATCAACATCGACGAATTAACAGGAGATATGGCACTGATCATATTCGACTTTGCCGAACCTGAAGAAAAAGAAGATTCCGTCTTCCTCTGGGATTCCCAGATTGCCGACCTTAAAAGACTCCTTGGCAACTGATCTGGCTTTCTTTTACACAAAGGGAATAAAAAAAGAAAAAAACAGTACTTTTGCACTCAAATCCAAAAAGGAATTGAAAAAGGTAGATAAATTTGTAATTAAATCATTTATAGGGCCTCTGGTTTTTACCTTCTTCATTGTGCTCATAATTCTTATTCTGCAGTTCCTGTGGATGTATGTCGATGAGCTTGTCGGAAAAGGACTTGCATTCAATGTTCTGGTAGAACTCCTTTATCACTTTTCAATGACTTTTGTTCCCACTGCCCTGCCCCTGGCAATTCTGCTGGCATCGCTTATGACATTCGGGAATATGGGTGAATATACCGAATTAACGGCACTGAAATCATCAGGTATTCCTCTTCAGAGAATAATGAGGCCACTTATACTTCTCATCGGAGCCGTCGCTGTTGTTTCCTTTTTCTTCTCAAACAATGTCCTCCCCTATTCAACACAGAAGGCCAGGACACTGCTCTATGACATCCGCAAGAAGAATCCAGATATAAACATACAGGCAGGAACATTTTACAACGGGATTCCCGATTTCAGCATAAAGGTTAGCACCAAGGACCCTGTAACAAACCGTCTTAACGGAATTATCATTTATGATCACAGGGCCCGACGAGGGAATGTTTCAGTTACACTTGCCGATTCGGGATTTATGAAATCGTCGATCGACGGTACAGGACTGATAATGAAGCTTTTTAATGGCTATTCCTTCACCGAGATGGAGGAGAAAAACATGAGCGTCTCTGCCAGAAAATACCCTTCTAGAAAAGACTATTTCAGGGAACAGGATGTCGTAATATCCCTGAGCGGCTTCGACCTTGAGAGAAGTGAGGAGAACCTTTTCAGGTCAAATGCCGCGATGCTGAACATTTCACAGCTTACTTTCTTCATTGATTCGGTCAATAAGCATTATAACCAGAGAGTCAACAACCAGTTCAAAGAATTCAGCAATGCTAAAATGCTGTTCGAAAAAATAAATATCAATACCTTTTCAAAAACCCAGCAGAATACTGAAGCTGCTGCAAAATTCAGAGAATTTGATATAAAGGCCGTCTATGACTCTCTAAATCCGATGGAAAAACACACAGTGCTTGCCAAGTCGATAGAAAACCTGAAAGAGAGTTCCAGCTTCCTGTCGCTTACAACCGAAACTCTGCATTACGAGGTTAAATCAATCAAGCGATACGAGGTAGAATGGCATAAAAAACTGACTATGTCATTTGCCTGCCTTGTTTTCTTCTTCATCGGAGCACCTTTGGGAGCAATAATAAGAAAAGGCGGACTTGGAACACCGGCAGTCATTTCAATATTTTTCTTTGTGGTCTACTACGTTATTTCAATCTCGGCACAGAAACTTGTTGAAGAAGATATGGTTAGCACATTCGCAGGTATGTGGGCAGCATCTTATCTGCTCCTTCCCATCGGAATTTTTCTTACCTATAAGGCAACAACCGACTCGGCAATAATGAACATTGACACCTATTTGTCGTTTTTCAAAAAGATAAAAGATTATTTATATAATATCAGCATAAGCGGATCACGTAAAAATTCTGGATCAGATTTAAATTAATTTATAATGAGCGAAATTAAGTTGAATTCAATCGAAGAAGGGATTGAAGATATAAAGAGGGGAAAATTATTAATTGTTGTTGATGACGAGGATCGTGAAAATGAAGGCGACTTTATCTGCTCGGCAGAGCTGATAACTCCGGAGATTGTGAATTTTATGGCCAGATATGGCAGGGGACTAATATGTGCTGCCCTGCCGGAAGAGAGATGTGAAGAACTTCAGCTCGACCTTATGGTTGGAATAAACACCTCGCTCCATGAGACACAATTCACGGTTTCGGTCGATCTTCTATCGGATGAAACCTCGACCGGTGTATCTGCAAAAGACCGGGCACTGACAATAAAAGCCTTGGTGAATCCCGATACAATGCCCTCCAACCTGGGACGTCCTGGACATATATTCCCGCTCAAAGCCAGGGCAAAAGGGGTTCTCAGAAGAGCCGGTCATACAGAAGCCGTTGTTGACCTTACCAGGCTGGCTGGACTAAAACCCGGAGGTGCGCTTGTGGAGATCATGAACGATGATGGCTCCATGGCCCGGATGTATGACCTTCAGAAGATAAGCGGGAATTTCGGTATCAAGATAGTTACTATAAAGGATCTTATCAGATATACTCTTGAAAGAGACTCAATTATCGAAATGGGCGACAGGGTTAAACTGCCAACCGACAAGGGTGATTTTGAATTCATACCCTTCAGGCAGACCAGTAACGGCCTTGAGCATGCAGCCCTTGTTAAGGGTTCATGGACCAAGGATGAACCTGTTATGGTAAGGCTCCATTCCTCATGCTTCACCGGTGATATCTTTGGTTCGATGAGATGCGACTGCGGTGCACAGCTCCAGAAAGCCATGAAAATGGTCGAGGATGCCGGCAAAGGAGTCGTTATCTATCTTAATCAGGAAGGAAGGGGAATAGGACTTTTCAACAAAATTAAAGCCTATAAACTTCAGGACGAAGGGATGGATACCGTCCAGGCTAATCTCAAACTAGGTTTCGGTGAGGATGAAAGGGATTATGGCGTCGGCGCCAGTATAATGAGGGAACTCGGTCTTGGTAATGTCAGGCTTATTTCAAATAATCCGGTTAAAAGGGCAGGACTCGAGGGCTACGGAATAAAAATAGTAGATACAATACCATTAATCATAGAATCAAATCCTCACAATCAGTTTTACCTTGAGACCAAGGCAAATAAGATGGGGCACGACCTTACCTGTTATAAACATATTGTAAAGGATTAAGAAGCTTTAAAACCATTCATGAACGGACTACGGATAGTATTCATGGGTACACCTGAATTCGCAGTGGCAACACTGGGAGCTCTGATGATGAATGGATTTAATGTTGTGGGTGTTGTTACAGCTCCCGACAAGCCCGCCGGCAGGGGCCGCAAAATAAGTAAGTCGGCTGTTAAGGAATTTGCAGAAATCAGCTATCTGCCCGTCATGCAGCCGGAAAGCCTCCGGGATCCTCTGTTTATCTCGCAGCTAAGAGAACTTAACGCCGACCTCTTTATCGTCGTTGCATTCAGAATGCTTCCCGAGCTTATATGGAAAATGCCACGGATAGGGACTATTAACCTTCATGCATCGCTATTGCCCGACTATAGGGGGGCTGCCCCAATAAATCATGCAATCATCAGGGGAGAAAAGACAACAGGGGTTACTACGTTCTTCATTGACGAAAAGATAGATACAGGAAAAATCCTTCTAAAGGAGAAAATCCGTATCTCACCGGTCGAAAATGCCGGCGACATACATGATAAACTGATGAAGCTCGGTGCAAGGGTTGTTATTAAAACAATTCATGATTTAGCCCTGAACAGGATATCGCCAACCGACCAGGAGAATCTCCTGAAACCGGGAGTCCCGGCTAAAACAGCACCCAAGATCCATCCTGAATTCTGTTTTGTTGACTGGAATAATGACGCTGTACAGATCTATAACTTCATTCGCGGTCTTTCACCCTATCCCTGTGCTAAATCATTTTTTAAGAACGAAAGCAGATCCGTTTCTTTTAAAATCCATGAAAGTTATCCTGAAGTTGAGCATCACAATCTGCTTCCGGGAACAATAATATCCGACAGCCGGCATTTCCTCAAAATCGCCTGCAGGAACGTCTTTATCTTTGTAACATCAATTCAGCTCGAAGGCAAGACTAAAATGAGTACTGTTGAATTCCTCAGGGGATTCAGGATTTGCGATTATTCCATAGCAGTCAGTTCGCCGGTTTAGTCCCTCGCAG
>CAIPJU010000836.1 GCA_903865465.1 uncultured Bacteroidota bacterium | reverse complement strand
CGGTTTATGGGACGATCCGAAGAAAGCCGAGGATCTCCTGAAAGCAATCGCCGAACTAAAAAGCTGGACTTTAGCTTTCGACAAGATAGGATCATCACTCGATGATCTGGGCGTAATGTATGATTTTCTGAAGGAGGGTGAAGCCTCCGAAGAGGATGTTGACAGCCAGTATGAGAGCTGTTTGGCGATGATTGAGGACCTCGAGGTAAGGAATATGCTTCAGAAGGAGGAGGATCAGCTGGGTGCAATCCTTAAGATTAACTCCGGTGCCGGAGGTACAGAGAGCAACGACTGGGCTGCCATGCTTATGCGGATGTACCTGCGATGGGCCGAAAGAAACAATTATAAAGTAAAGGAACTTGATTTCCAGCCTGGCGATGAGGTCGGAGTCAAGTCGGTAACTATTGAGATCGACGGCGACAGGGCATACGGGTACCTTAAAGCAGAGAACGGAGTTCACAGGCTGGTAAGGATCTCGCCATTCAATGCCCAGGGGAAACGGCAGACAACATTTGCCTCTGTTTTCATCTCTCCTCTGGTCGATAACAATATCGAGATTGAGATAAATCCTGCCGATATAAGCTGGGATACATACCGCTCCAGCGGTGCTGGTGGGCAGAATGTAAACAAGGTTGAGACTGCAGTACGACTGAAACATCACCCCACCGGAATAGTAATTGAAAACCAGGAGACGAGGTCGCAGCTGAACAACAAGGAGAATGCCCTTCGTATTTTAAAGTCGCAGCTTTATGAGCTGGAACTCAGGAAGCAAAGGGAAGAGCAGGCCAAGATAGAGGGGGAGAAGAAAAAGATAGAATGGGGCTCTCAGATCAGGTCATATGTCCTGCATCCTTATAAAATGGTTAAGGACCTGCGCACCAGTCACGAAACAAGTAATGTGCAGGCTGTCCTTGATGGCGACCTTAATTCATTCATAAAGTCTTTTCTGATGGAGTTTGCAGGTAAATAAACTCTTGTTTAATACGGCAGTATATGATAAAATTCATATTGAGGTGATTTGTTTTTAATTTTATTTGCATCAAAATTTTACAAGAGGTAAAATAATGAATAAAGCGCAAAAGCTGTTTGATCAGTTTCCTCCGGTTTCAACCGAAGCCTGGAAGGAATTGATAATTACTGACCTTAAAGGGGCTGATTTTACTAAAAAGCTTGTATGGAAAACCAACATGGGCTTTTCCGTAAACCCTTATTACAGGGCAGAAGATACTGACAAGTTAAAATATATCAACACATTACCCGGGAAGTTTCCATTTCTGAGAGGCACGAAAACAGATGACAACAGCTGGCTGATAAGGCAGGACATTCTGGTCAGGGATTTTGCCGAAGCCAACAGGAAAACCCTCTCCATACTCGGCCGCGGGATTGACTCACTGGGTTTTATGATTGAAGATCCTGCAACTGTAAATATTGAAAATTTCAGGATTCTTCTGAATGATATTCATCTCGAAGCTATTGAACTTAACATTCTCAGTAACGGCAAAGCAAAAGAGATAGTCGATATTATTGCTTTTATTGCGGCTGAAAAGGGATATGATCCTAACCTGCTCAGGGGAGCTGTTGAGGCTGATCCTCTCGGGAGGCTTATGCTAAACGGAACCCTTTGTCTGCCGGTTGATAAAGGCCTCGATTACCTCGCCCAACTGACATCTCTCTCAGGGCAGCTTCCGCTTTTCCGCACCCTTCACATTAATGCATCCCTCTTCGGGAATGCAGGCACAAGCCTGACTGAAGAGCTTGCATATGGAATAGCAATGGGCAGTGAATATATGACCCAGCTTACAAACAGAGGAATCAGTTCCAGTCTGGCTGCATCTAAAATAAGATTTAGTTTTGGGACAGGTTCCGACTTCTTTCCTGAAATCGCAAAATTAAGGGCTGCAAGACTCTTATGGTCGGTTGTCATGAAAGGATTTGGCATAAGGGATATTAAGATGGAAATTCACTCAGTAACTGCCGAATGGAATAAAACTGTTTATGATCCTTATGTGAACATGCTAAGGACACAGACAGAAGCAATGGCGGCTGTGCTTGGAGGAACCGATTCACTTACCGTTCTTCCCTTCGACAAAGCATTCCGGAATCCCGATGAGTTCTCGGAAAGGATAGCCCGGAACCAGCAACTTATACTGCGCGAAGAGGCCTATTTTGATAAGGTTGCAGATCCGGCTGCCGGTTCATGGTATGTGGAGAACTTAACAAATATGATAGCCGACAGTGCATGGAAGTTGTTTATAGAGATAGATGAAAAAGGTGGTTTTCTGGAAGGAGTGCAAACAGGTTTTATTCAGAAAAAAATCGAAGCATCGGCTGCCTCAAAAAGGAAGGATTATGCCACAAGGAAGTCAGTCCTTGTGGGCACCAGCCAGTTTCCCGACAACAGGGAAACCCTTTCCTCCTCAGCAGACAAAAGCAGGATAGCAGGAGGAAGAACTTTTGATCAGGATATTAATGTCCAGCCAGTTGTCCCCTTCCGTATCTCCGAAGATTTCGACAAAATAAGGATGGCAGTCAATGCAGCTAAGAAAACACCAGTTGTATTCCTGCTTACAGTCGGCAATCTCCTCATGAGGAATGCCCGTGCAAAGTTCTCGGCAGGTTTCTTCGGATGTGCAGGCTACACTGTTATCGATAATCCGGGGTTTGATACTGTTGACGAAGGTATCGAAGCGGCTCTTGGTTCAAAGGCTGATATTGTTGTTATCTGCAGCGCTGATGCAGATTACCTGTGTGTTGCCCCGCAAATATTTTCAGCATTGAAAGGAAAAACCATAGTAGTGATTGCAGGTGATCCTGCTGCTTCAGAGGAACTCAGGGAAAAAGGGATGGATCAGTTTATTCATATGAAGACCGATGTGCCGGCTACCCTGCGTGTTTTCAATGAACTCCTGGGGATTAAAATGTGAATACCAATAGAAGATTATGAAACCGGAATTCAGATATAGCGACCTTCAGAACCTTCTTTCAGGGAAGAAAATCCCTGCCGGAATCATTACTGAAGAGCAAAAAAAAGAGGAGTGGATCACTCCTGAGAGGATACCAGTTAAGGCTTATTATACAAAGGATGACCTGAAAGAGATGGAACATCTTGGTTATGCCGCTGGTATACAACCATTTTTGAGAGGACCCTATTCAGGAATGTATCCTATGAAGCCCTGGACCATCAGGCAATATGCAGGTTTTTCGACTGCCGAGGAATCGAATGCTTTTTACAGGAGAAACCTTGCAGCAGGACAGAAAGGCCTTTCGGTAGCTTTCGACCTTGCAACACATCGCGGTTATGATTCGGACCATGAGAGGGTTGCAGGCGATGTGGGAAAGGCAGGAGTTGCCATCGACTCCATTCTTGACATGAAATTACTTTTTGACCGGATACCATTGAACAAGATGTCGGTTTCGATGACAATGAACGGCGCTGTTCTTCCGATCATGGCTTTTTATATTGTTGCTGCACTCGAGCAGGGTGCAAAGCTCGAAGAGCTTACCGGGACAATCCAGAATGATATTCTCAAGGAGTTCATGGTGAGGAATACCTACATCTATCCTCCGGAATTCTCAATGAAGATTATTGCTGACATCTTCAGGTACACATCTGAGAGGATGCCAAAATTTAATTCAATAAGCATTTCAGGTTATCATATGCAGGAGGCAGGCGCCACATGCGATATTGAGCTTGCCTATACTCTGGCCGACGGGCTTGAGTATCTGAGGACAGGAGTTAAAACGGGACTCGACATTGATGCCTTCGCTCCAAGGCTCTCATTCTTCTGGGCTGTTGGGATGAATCATTTCATGGAGATAGCCAAGATGAGGGCTGCCAGAATGCTATGGGCTAAAATAGTAAGTCAGTTCAACCCTAAAAATCCGAAATCATTGGCCCTCCGTACTCACAGCCAGACTTCGGGCTGGAGTCTTACCGAGCAGGACCCTTATAATAATGTAGGAAGGACATGTATTGAAGCTATGGCTTCAGCCATGGGACACACACAGAGCCTTCATACAAATGCCCTCGATGAGGCCATTGCCCTGCCGACTGAATTTTCGGCAAGGATAGCACGCAATACTCAGCTTTACCTGCAGGAGGAGACAAATATCTGTAAGGCAATCGATCCATGGGCAGGCTCCTATTATGTGGAAGCGCTGACTCATGAAATTGCACATAAGGCTTGGGAGCTCATACTCGAAATTGAAAGTCTGGGAGGCATGGCAAAAGCTGTTGAATCGGGAGTACCCAAGATGAGAATCGAAGAGGCAGCAGCCAGAACTCAGGCAAGGATTGATTCAGGGGTACAAACAATTGTAGGTACCAACAAATTCAGGCTTGAAAAAGAAGATCCTCTTGAAACACTTGAAGTTGACAATTCAGCCGTAAGCGAATCCCAGATAAAGAGGCTCGCTTTACTCCGGAGCGAAAGAAATGAAGCTGAATGTCAGGCAACCCTCGATGCAATCACGCATTGTGTCAGTACTGGTGAGGGTAACCTGCTTGAACTTGCTGTTGAGGCAGCTGCTAAAAGGGCAACCCTTGGTGAGATTTCTTATGCATGCGAAAAAATAGTCGGGAGGTATAAAGCTGTGATACAAACGATTTCAGGAATATATTCCTCAGAATATAAGTCCGATAAAGATCTTACTGATGCAAAAGCCCTGGTTGCCAGGTTTGCAGAAAAAGAGGGACGGCAACCAAGGATTATGGTTGCAAAAATGGGCCAGGACGGACACGACAGAGGTGCAAAAGTCGTATCGACAGGATATGCTGACCTTGGATTTGATGTGGATATCGGGCCTCTTTTCCAGACACCCGCCGAAGCAGCCAAACAGGCAGTTGAGAATGATGTCCATGTTCTTGGAGTATCAAGCTTGGCAGCAGGTCATAAAACACTCATCCCGCTTGTTATTGAAGAACTTAAGAGGCTGGGTAGGGAGGATATACTCGTAATTGCAGGAGGGGTTATTCCGCCACAGGATTACAAGTTTCTTTACGATGCAGGGGTTGCTGCTATATTTGGTCCGGGAACCTCGGTGGCAAAAGCTGCTAAACAGATTCTGGAGATACTTCTTGAAATAATCTGACAGAACCCGCAGAATTTTTAATCATTCTGTTAATTAAATAACAGAAAATCAGCAACATCTGTTAACCAAATAACAGTATTTGCTGATTTCCTCATCCTGTGAGGGTCAGAACGTATTTTACCTATAAGTTGGTCCGAAGGGTTATTTAGAATCTTTATAAATATATTATTATCAACATTATAAATATCATATTTTCATAAAAGCTGTTTGATTGAATAATAAATTGCTGCATCAAGAATATAGATTTCAGTAATCATTATTCCCTACAGCATGAAGTTCTATGTACCACCACAGTTGACGCGGCTTGCGATTGCCTTTACGGTATTTATTTCATTATTTCTATTCCTCAGACATTTATTGGTACCGGTTTCCTTTGGCCAGTATGGACATTACCGGGGCAATTCACTGATTGAGATCTCGCAGCTTGAAACGCATTATGCAGGACAGCAGGCATGTTTTGATTGCCACCAGGACATTGAAGACATGAAATCAAATGACGCCCATAAGAGTATTCATTGTGAAACCTGTCATGGTCCGGGTCAGAAGCATGTGGCGAGCGGCGAAGCGGCGGATATATTCAAACCTGAATCCAGGGAATTCTGTGCTGTCTGTCATCAGAAAAATGCGGCCAAGCGAGTCACAACAATTGTACAGATTGATATAGACGATCATTATACAGGGAAAAAATGCATTGAATGTCATAATCCTCACAAACCATGGGACGTGAAACAGTAAATTCATCGAGACGAAAGTTTCTTAAATCGGCCGCAACTCTATCGGCTGCAACTCTGGGACTTTCGTGGCTTAAATCATCAGGGATGCTTATTTATGCGGCTGAGCCGGAGAATAAAAGCCTGCCCTGGTACGGAATCGTTATCGATATCGAAAAATGTATAGGATGCGGAAATTGTGCCAAAGCCTGCAAAAAGGAGAATGATGTTCCTGCAGAACCGTTTTTCTTTCGTACCTGGGTGGAGCAATACACTGTTAAAAATGACGGAACTGTTGATATCAAGTCGCCAAACGGTGGAATAGACGGCTTTAAACAGACAATCCCCGATGATGAGATATTCAAATCTTTCTTCGTCCCTAAGATGTGCAATCACTGTGCTAAGTCACCTTGTGTTCAGGTATGCCCTGTGGGAGCGACATTTGAAAGTCCTGAAGGAGTCGTGCTTATTGATGAAAAATATTGCATAGGCTGCAGGTATTGTGTTCAGGCCTGTCCTTACGGATGCAGATTCATCCATCCTATAAAAAAAGTTGCCAGCAAATGTACCTTGTGTTATCACAGGCTTAAGAAAGGACTTTCTCCTGCCTGTATGGAGGTATGTCCCACAGGAGCAAGAATGTGTGGTGATCTGAGAGACAGAAACAGTGAAATAGTTAAGTTTCTGAAAGAGCATACTACTCAGGTATTAAGGCCACACCTGAATACCGGCGCAAAACTATATTATAATGCATTAAGCTCGGAGGTAAAATAATATGGACCCAAATTACCAGGCACTTTATGACATCCTTGCACATGCACAGGGTTATATTTTCCCAAATGAAATTGAACTGCAATGGAGCATTCTTATTGTAGTTTATCCCTTCATAACCGGACTTGTTGCCGGCGCATTTATTCTGGCATCGCTCGAAAGAGTCTTTAAAGTCAAAATACTTAAGCCTACTTACCAGATTGCTCTCCTGACAGCCTTATCTTTTCTGCTTGTTGCAACTATGCCTTTGATAAGTCATCTATCACAACCCAAGAGGGCTTATGAAATAATGATTACACCTCATTCTTCCTCAGCCATGGCAATATTCGGGTTTGTATACCTGTGGTATCTGGCGGTTGTCCTTCTTCTGGAGATCTGGTTCGATTACAGGCACAGTATGGTTATCTGGTCAAATGAGAAAAAGGGGATCATGAAATGGGTGTATAAGATACTTACGCTTGGTTTGAGTGACATTTCGCCACGTACGCTAAAATGGGACAGGAAGCTCGGTTATTTAATTACCATCGTGGGAATTCCTTCTGCATTTATATTACATGGTTATGTTGGTTTTATTTTCGGCTCAATAAAAGCAAACCCCTGGTGGTCAACTCCGCTGATGCCAATAATATTTCTCTTTTCTGCCATGGTATCCGGAATTGCTCTGGTCCTGCTGGTTTATATGATAATATCATATTTCCGCAAACAGAATATTGACGTCAAAGTCCTTGATGCCATAGGGAAATATCTCTTTTTTGTGCTGATTCTTGACTTCACTCTCGAGGCTCTCGATCAGGTACACAGGATTTATGAGGCTGAAGAATCTTTTGAGATAATTAAAATGCTTGTCTCGGGGAAACTGTACCTCACCCTGTTTGTAGGTCAGGGTCTCGTAGGAACAATAATTCCCCTGGTGACTCTTGCTTTCCTTCAATTCTACAAACATCAGATAAAACTCCGGAAGACCCTTTATTTCATTACCGGCGTACTGGTATTGATTGGTGTCTATTCAATGAGATGGAATGTCGTTATCGGAGGACAACTATTTTCAAAGAGCTTTTCAGGATTCACGAGCTTTAAACTTTGACTGATTGGTCTGGATGGAACATTAATGGCAGCATTCTGGCTCCTGCTTCCTGTTGGTATACTTACATTTCTTTTATGGCTATTGCCTCCATGGAAAATGGTGGAAGTAGAAGATTAGGAAACCCCTGATATACAAAGATATGGATAATTTTATAGATGATATTGGCAGACGCCTGGATTCTATAGAAGCGCGCCTGAAGAAGATCGAATCAGTACTTCCTTATTTGACTGCAGACTATCTGCCTGATCAGGCAGATAAATCCATTATTAAAGAGATTACTCCGGCGCCTGATGTTGAGATGGAGGAGGATAAAGGGCTTGAGTCGCAGATTGGGCGTATTGGCTTAGCCTGGATGGGAAATATTGTACTGCTGATTGGTATAGCTATACTGTCGCAATATTTAATGAACACGGGTCACAACTTTCTATCCGTTGTGATAGGTTTGGGTTCCGCCGCCTCATTATATTATTTATCGTACTACTTAAAGGAATCGAATGATCAGCTGGCTTCCATGTTCAGGGTGAATTCAATGGTACTGTTCTTCTATTCTGCATTAAGACTTCATTTTTTCACAACTTCACTCCGATTCCTGACAAGTCATTGTCGCTTATTCTACTTCTTCTGATAGTTGTTTTTGAGGGATATATGGCGATTCGCAGCAAGTCGCAGACATATGCCGGATTATCGGTGCTTTTTGCTATTTCTACTGCCATTGCGGCGGAATCGACTCATTTAATGCTTCCCATTGTTACCCTGGCAGCTATCGGATCGGTCTATTATTATATCAGGTTCGGATGGAAATCGCTGATAATCATAACTGAGATTGTCTCATATTTTTCATTTTTCATTTGGATCTTCGGCAATCCCCTCATGGGTAATCCGTTTCAAATGATTTCAGAACATCATTTTGGTATAATTTATCTTTTTGTTATTGCTGCCAGCTACTCCGTTGTATTGTTATTCAGAGAGCGGGACGGTCATACTGATGATTTCATTGCTGCTCTTACAATCATAAACGGAATAATTTTTTCCATACTGCTTCTTCTTATCACCTTAAGGTATTACAGTAACGGCTATGTTGCTTTTTTTGCTGGCTTATCAGCCTGTTGTATAATATATTCTGCTATTCTCCATTCAAGGTCGGACTGGAATTTTCATTCAGCATTCTTTGCTCTCTATGGCTTCATGGCGATGAGTATTTCGATTTATGGGTTGCTGGGATTTCCAGGGGCTTATCTCTTCCTTTCGATTCAGAGCCTGGTTGTTGTCTCAATGGCTCTTTGGTTCCGCAACAGGTTGATTGTGGTAATGAACAGTCTTCTTTTCCTGTTTATCTATTTAATTTATCTCATTTCATCAAAGCCGGTAGGTGGAGTTAATTTTTCATTTGCGCTTATTGCCCTCATTTCAGCAAGGATCATTAACTGGAAGAAATCAAGATTACAGATTCAGACAGAGTTCTTAAGAAACCTTTACCTTTTTGAAGGCTTCTTCATGGTTTTATTTGCTCTGTATAATGCAGTTCCTAAACATTTTATAACTCTGTCGTGGACCATGGCAGCATTACTTTATTTTCTTCTGAGCTTTATCCTGAAGAATGTCAAATATCGCTACCTGGCCCTTGGAACAATGGTTTGTGCTGCCTTCTATCTTTTCCTTGTCGATCTCGCACATATCGAAATAGTTTACAGGATTTTGGCTTTGTTAGTCCTGGCAGCAATCTCAATTGGTATCTCCATCTATTACAGCCAGAGAATAAAAAAGCCGGAAAATTGATTCAGCAGAAGCAGGAACAGCATATTCTTCCGCATAAATTTTCTGCTTCGGAAATTTCCTTTTAATTTGTAGTTATATATAAATCAAAAAGGTGTCAATGAATTAATTTTCGGAGTATGAAAAATATCCCTGTTTACCTTTTAATAGTCTTCTTTTCCCTTTTTGGATGCAGAAGCTCAAAACCCCTCGCCATTAAGAGTGTTGAAATTCCAGCCGCACAGCAGGCTAATGCAGCCCATGCAGCAACTGAAAAGAAATTTTCAGATCAGTCGACCTGGCTTCTTGGTTATTTTGATCCTGCACAGCTGACCCGCGAGCCCTATTCGGAATGGTATTACACAGGTTACGACAATTACCAGCCAAAACCTGAAGCGATGAGTAAGCTAAATGAGATCACAAAGAATGGGCTTACAATTAAAGTCGTAATGGGTACCTGGTGTCCCGATAGCAGGAGAGAAGTCCCTCGTTTCATGAAGATATTGTCGCTCTGGCAGTTTCCCGCCCAAGATATTTTATTCATTGGTGTTGATAATGCAAAGCTTTCACCTGTTGGGGAATATGATAAACTTTCGATTCAAAGGGTCCCCACCTTCATTTTCTATAAAAATAAAAATGAAGCCGGACGCATCATTGAAAATCCTGTGACGTCTTTAGAACAGGATATAGTTAATATCCTAACAGGCAACAGGAAATAACAAATAAATTGAAATATCATGGAAGGTGTACAAAACAATTCGGGACAGAATCTGGGAATAGCGGCACTTATTACGGCAATAATAACCTTTGTGCTTGCAGTCATTCCCTGTGTAGGGCTGATAGCAATCATCCCGGGAATCATAGCTATAATTTTAGCCTCAGTCGGGCTTTCGCAGGCAACAAGACTTAATTCACATAAAGGCCTTCTGATGGCAGGTTTGATAATTGCCGTAATTGCGGTCCTTATCTCCTTCTCACAGATTTATGTAGCAAGCAAAATCGCAAGAGGAAAATTCCCGGGCGATATCCAGAACGTTATCAATAATGTTCAGGACAATGTTGTTAAGGATCTTGAAGATAACAATGTCTCAATTAAGGTTGAAAGCAATGGGAATAAGGTTGAGATAAATACAAACAGTGATTCAAAGGACCGCGAACAGAAACTTGAAGAACTTGAGGGAACAACTACTCCGAAGAATGACACCATTGTTAAAACGACACCTAAGAAAAAGTGAATTGTTCACACAACTGAAACAAGGTATCAGAAATGAGCCCTATATAATCATTAATGTAATTTTTGCCGGAATAGTCTTACTGATATTTGCCTATTCCGGCATTTTTTCACCCGATAAGGACAACTACCCTGTTGTATGTATCCATCAGAAATTAACAGGAGAGCCTTGTCCTTCATGCGGATTGTCGCACAGCTTTTCACTTATTGTCAGGGGCCGCATTCAGGAGGCATTCAAATGGAATGTGTACGGACTCCGGGTATTTATTTTCTTTGCTGCCCAGCTTCTTATGCGGATCATGTTTTCGGTTTTCTATTTGAAATATCCCTCAACAGGGAGGGAGCTGGTTTTATTCGATGCTTTAGGGTCGGTACTTATCTTTTTTATAAGCTTCTTCCCTTTCATAGCTACTCTCAGGGCAGGAATCTTCTGATCATAAAGCTTATTCCTCATCGCTAACATTTAGAAGGTCGTACAGAATGCTGCTTTCAAATCCTTTCGAAAGTCCGTACCGCAACAGCTTGGCCTTCAGTTCATAATTATTTCTGGCTCTCACTGATCGCCTGTGAACGGCAATCAGATCCTTTATTACCTTCAGATATGTTTCATCATCAATAGCTTCAAGTGCTTCTGTGATGACCTGGGAAGGTATTTTCTTCGACCTGAGGTGAGCCGTAATTTTGACCTTTCCCCATCTGTTGTAATTGAATTTGTCTTTTACAAAAGCAGCTGCAAACCTATCTTCATTTATGAAGTTATCGCCTATTAATGAATTGATTATTAAAATGATGCCATTGTCATCTATTTCCCATGATTCGAGTTTTGACCTTATATCTGTTATGCAGTATTCCCTGCGCGAACATAAGGCCATTGCCTTGTTTAATGCAGATCTTACAAGTTCACTTTCACTCATTTTTTCTTCCTTTGATTATCCTGTCCCTTCCGTTTAAATCTTTAATTTTTTCGACATCCCTATAGTTGAAAAATTGCAAAAGTTCCACCATTTCATCTCCCAAAGCCTCGTTTATTTCAAAGTATATTTTCCCCTTTGGAAGAAGCATTCTCTCAGCCTTTTTTAAAATAGCCCTGTAGAATAAAAGAGGATCAGAATCATCGACAAAAAGTGCCCCGGCCGGCTCAAAATCAAGCACATTCCTGTTCATGAATTGTTTCTCGGAATCACGTACATAAGGCGGATTGCTGACAATGAGATCAGATTTATTAATAGCAGGTTCATATTCGCCCAGAATATTGTTTTTAACGAATTTCACATTTGCCTTGTTAAGTAAGGCATTTTGACGCGCAAGTATAATTGCATCATCCGAAATATCTGTCCCGGTGACTTCAGCCAGGGGCAAGTTTATGGAGAGGGCGATTGCAATACATCCTGTACCAGTACCGATGTCGGTAATTTTTCCCTTGAAGTCTCTGTTCTCCCTGATAATCAGATCAACCAGCTCCTCGGTTTCGGGACGAGGAATCAGGGCTGACCGGTTCACTTTTATCAGGCAATCATAAAAGTAAGTTTCTCCTGTTATGTATTGAAGCGGTTTCCCTGTTTTGAGTTCCCTGCAAATTTCTTCTATTCTGTTTTGCTCTTCTTCCGTAATAATCAGACCAGGGTCATGTATCTGATACAGTTTTTGATAACCTGTAACATGGCTGGTAATTATCCTGCCAATAGCTTCAATTTCCTGGGACGGGTAAACGCTTTCAAGTTCCGTAGCAAGATAAAGTTTAATATCTTTGATTGTTTGTAATTTAAAACCCATATCTCAAATTTACACTTTTTGGCGAAATGTCTGCTGCAGATGATATTAAATTCATGGGACGATGCATTGACCTTGCTTATGGAGCTGAGGGATTTTCTTATCCCAATCCACTGGTAGGCTCTGTTATTGTGCATGAAGGAAAAATTATCGGCGAAGGCTACCACCTCCGGTCGGGAGAGGCCCATGCTGAAGTTATTGCCATTAATTCAGTAAAAAACAGACAGTTACTTAAAGGCTCAACCCTGTATGTAAACCTGGAACCATGCTCACATTTTGGTAAAACACCTCCTTGCGCCGATTTCATAATAAAACATTCAATACCGCGTATTGTCGTGGGAACGCAGGATCCCAGCGATAAGGTTTCAGGAAAAGGAATCTCCCGCTTACGCGATGCCGGTTTTGAGGTTATTGTGGGTGTGGCGGAAGCTGAGTGCCGTAGGCTTAACAGGCGCTTCTTCACCTTTCATGAAAAAAAGAGGCCCTATATTACCCTTAAATGGGCTCAGAGTGCTGACTCTTATATCGATATTCAAAGAAGTGATGACCTCCCTGCAGCTCCAAACTGGATCACAGGCAAATCTGAACGGGTATTGGTGCACAGGTGGAGGGCAATGGAACAGGCAATTCTTGTCGGAGCAGGGACAATCAGAGCAGATAATCCCGGACTGGATGTAAGGGAATGGACAGGGGCTTCACCCTTAAGGCTTATTCTAAGCAGTTCAGGATCTGTAACTGTAAACAAGACAGAGGCATGTGCAGTTAGAAATACAGTAGTGTTTACACATAATGCGGAGCGGGATATTGATAAGGCCACAATCGTGAAACTCAGCCGCGATTCTGAATCAGCTGTCCAGATTGTAAAATACCTTTTTGATGCCGGAATTCAGTCTCTCTTCATTGAAGGGGGGGCTACGGTTCTTAATCACTTCATCTCACTTGGATTATGGGATGAGGCAAGGGTATTCACGGGGAAAAAGTGCTTTTATGCAGGGATAAAAGCTCCCGAAATTAGCGGTAAAATCATCGATAGTAAATCATTTGTCAGAAGCTCTCTTGTAACTTATCTGAATCACTAATTATTCGCTCAGGCCCTGGTTGATTATTAATAGAAATATTCCTATTTTTGATTCTTCTATTAACAAATAAGTTCAGCAAATATGGGGAGGAGAATATTTTGTCTGACAACCATGGCATTAAATTCTGGCGATCTTTCTGGGATCATTCATCCAGGCTTGTTTTTTTTCGAGAAGCGCCATCACCTCCTCAGGCGTTGAGGCAATTTCCCACATATCCTTGTGTTCGAACCTGAGAAAATTACCCTCTATCATCTGTTCGAGGAACTCAATCAGGGAATTATAGAAATTCAGGGTATTCAATATAATTATCGGACCCTTGTAAAGGCCCAGTTGTTTCAGGGTCATGGCTTCCGTCAGTTCCTCGAGTGTCCCTACGCCACCGGGCAGAGCAACAATTGCATCCGACAGGGCAAACATCCTTTTCTTCCTTTCGCCCATATCGGTTGTCAGGATCATCTCCTCAACATCGGAATGATGCCACCCCTCATCTTTCATGAAGGTTGGAATTACACCTGTTATTTTTCCTCCGTTAACCAGGACAGCATCAGCCATTTTGCCCATTAGGCCAATACCTCCTCCGCCGAATACAACATTTATTCCGGCTTTTGCGAGAAGAGCTCCCAATGCTGAAGCAGCTTCGGCATATTCATTTCTGATCCGGCTGCTCGATGATGCAAAAATACAGATTGTCATCCGAAGCGTTTAAAATCGGCACCTTTTCTGGAATTGATGCCAGTTAGATTTACTGAGGCTGTTAAAGAAGAGCGTTCAGTTTATTTACCAGGTTTGACTTAGGAACTGCTCCTACCTGCTTGTCGGCAACTGCTCCGTTCTTGAAGAATAGTATTGTTGGAATGTTCCTTATTCCGAACCTGCTTGCTACCTCAGGACTGTTGTCAACATCACATTTTGTTACGACAACCCTGCCTTCAAAATCGGCAGAAATCTCTTCAACAAGGGGAGCTATCATCCTGCAGGGGCCACACCATTCTGCCCAGAAATCAACGAGTACGGGTTTGTCGGATTTTATCACAATATCATCGAAGTTGGAGTCATCTACTGCTAATGCCATAATGAATAATCATTAAAAGGTTAAATAAAAAAAGGTGGTGCAAATATAACTAATTTACTTTATATTCAATTCCGGGGAAGTCGTCGAGGAAAGATATAAGCTCATTGTTCAGCCTTACCCTGCAGCTTCTGGAGAACATAGGAAGTGAAATTTTATCCTCCTTATCGAGGAAAAGGAACCTAAGCTCAGTCTCCCCTTTGTTCTCCTGTACAAGCAGGTTAAGTTCGTTAATAAGTTCGTGGCTAAGATTTTCAACTTCTATTTTAAGAGTAACTGACTTTATTAACTCATCCTTTACACTCGATAACAGATTAATCGACTTTATTTTGAATTCCAGTTCATCCTCCCGGAATTTTCTTACCTGCACCCTACCTTTTACAAGCAGGTAGTATCCTGTTATGCAATACTTGCTGTTCTCGATAAAATCCTTATCGAAAAGCATGAAACGGAACGAGTCGGAATAGTCCTGGAGGGTAAATGAGCCCCAGGGTTTTCCGTTTTTACCAATAGCATTCTTTGTGTCAGTTATCATTCCGGCAACAACAACCTCCCTGTCGACGAAATCGCGCATGTTCTGAAGATCAGCAAGGTTAGCCGTTGTAAAAGTGTCTATTTCGAGTCTGAAGTCATCGAGGGGGTGTGATGAAAGGTATATTCCAATTACCTCTTTCTCCCTGTTCAGCTTTTCAAGCTTGGGCCAGTCGGGGCATGGTGCCGGTTCCGGTCTGACCATGCTGAATCCACCCGTTTCACCAAAAAGTGATTGCTGGCTTGAGTTCTTAAGATTTTTTGCAGTGTTTCCGTACCGGATCAGGCTTTCAATAAAACTTGAACCCTTGGTGTCGAGCGAAAAATACTGGGCTCTCGATATAGCAGGAAAACAATCAAACGCACCTGCTACTGCCATCGCTTCAAGATTTTTCTTATTCAGCGAATTGAGGTTTGCCCTCTCGGCAAGATCATAAATATCAATGTACAAGCCGTTCTTCTCCCTCTCTTCAATGAGCTGTAGCACAGCACCTTCTCCTACACCCTTTATTGCTCCTAATCCGAATCGTATGTTTCCTGATTTGTTCACTGTGAACTTCAGGTTGCTTTCATTCACATCGGGGCCAAGTACATCCATCCCCATTCGGCGGGTTTCATCCATAAACGTTGTTATCTTCTTTATATCGTTTATGTTGCGGCTAAGAACAGCAGCCATGTATTCTGCAGGATAATTGGCTTTCAGGTAACCTGTCTGAAAGGCAACCAGGGCATAACAGGTGGAATGAGACTTATTGAATGCATACTGGGCAAAGGCTTCCCAGTCGGACCAGATCTTGTTTACAATTGATACTTCATAACCATTGTTTTTACAGCCATCCTCGAACTTGACCTTCATCTCATCCATTATAGACTTTTTCTTCTTACCCATTGCCTTACGCAGGGAGTCAGCTTCACCTTTTGTGAATCCGGCAAGCTGCTGGGAGAGAAGCATCACCTGTTCCTGATAGACAGTTATACCATAAGTGTCATCAAGATATTTCTCCATCACCGGTATGGGGTAATCGATTTTTTCGGTTCCGTGCTTCCTCCTGATGAATTGAGGAATATACTCCATAGGACCCGGACGATAGAGGGCATTCATTGCGATGAGGTCTTCAAGCCTGTTGGGAATCAGGTCCTTGAGATAGCGCTTCATCCCTGTCGATTCAAACTGAAAAATCCCGGTTGTCTCCCCGTTGCTGAAGAGTTCGAAAGTCTTCTGGTCATCGAGAGGAAGTGTGTCGATATCAATATCTATTCCTTTTGATTTCTTTATATTTTCGAGGGCATCCTTTATAATAGAAAGAGTCTTCAATCCGAGGAAGTCCATTTTAAGAAGGCCCACTGATTCAACGTGGCTTCCATCGTACTGAGTGGCGTAGAGGTCAGTATCCTTAGCAGTACAGAGGGGAATATAATTATCGAGCGAGTCCTTGCCTATTATTATTCCGCAGGCGTGTACACCTGTCTGCCTGACCGATCCTTCGAGCACTTCGGCATATTTAAGTGTCTGGGCGATAAGCTTGTTTGACGATTCTCTTTCACGGGCCAGTTCGGGAACTTCAGCATAGGCTTCCGTAAGGGTAATCCCCGGTCTTTCCGGGACAAGCTTTGCAAGCCTGTCGGCATCGGCCAGAGGAAGCTTCTGCACCCTTGCCACGTCGCGGATAGCCATTTTTGCAGCCATTGATCCAAAGGTAATAATATGTGCTACCTTATCATGTCCGTATTTATTTACGACATAGCGAAGTACAGCTTCCCTGCCATCCTCATCAAAATCGATGTCTATATCGGGCATTGAGATACGGTCGAGGTTAAGAAATCTTTCAAAAAGAAGACCGTACTTAATGGGATCAATATCTGTTATCTTCAGGCAATAGGCTACTGCTGAGCCGGCTGCTGAACCTCTGCCGGGGCCTACCGAAACTCCCATCGCCCTGGCTGCATGAAGGAAGTCCTGAACTATCAGGAAGTAACCGGGAAAACCCATCTTGGCTATCATGGCCAGTTCAAAATCGAGACGCTCGCTGTGTTCTGCGTCGGGGGTACCCCATCTTTCACCTGCGCCTTTATAGGTAAGGAAGCGGAGATATTCATCTTTATCGGTATATCCTTCGGGAAGATCAAATTCGGGCATTATCGGATCGTGGTCGAGCTCATAATATTCAACCTTATCAACAAGAGCGGCAACATTATCCACAGCTTCAGGAAGATCGCTGAATATTACACGCATCTCCTCCTCGCTTTTTACATATTCCTGCTTTGAATACCTGAGACGGTTGGGATCATCTATGTCCTTTGCGGTATTGATGCATATGAGTCTGTCGTGTGCTTCGGCATCTTCCTTATTTATGAAATGAACGTCATTGGTAGCTATTACCTTGACATTAAATCTGGAAGCAAGCTTTTTATAGGCTTCAATTACTTTTTGCTGGAGAGGGAAGGCGCCCCTGTCTGCATCGGGGTCGTAGGTCTCATGCCTCTGAACCTCTAGGTAGAAGTCATCACCGAAGACAGCCTGGTACCATTTAAGAACCTCTTCGGCAGCATTCATATTTCCTTTTAGGATCTCATCAGGTATTTCACCTGCAAGACAGGCAGATGAAGCAATAAGCCCTTCGCTGTATTTGGCGAGTAATTCCTTATCTATTCTGGGTTTATAATAAAATCCTTTTATCCAGGCAGTAGAAACAAGCTTAGTAAGGTTTTTGTAGCCCTGCAGGTTTTTTGCCATTAATATAAGGTGATCGCCCGAGCGGTCCTCCTTGCCATTGATCTCAGAGAGCGATCTTTTTGCAACATAAATCTCACATCCGATAATGGGTTTTATGCCTCTTTTAGTTGCATGGTTGTGAAACTCCTTTACGCCGAACATGTTGCCATGATCGGTTATGGCAAGCGCTTCCATCCCAAGTTCTTTGACCTTGTCGAGAAGATGGGGAATACTTGAAGCTCCATCGAGTATAGAGAATTGAGTATGAACGTGTAAGTGTGCAAATTTGGACATGACCGGGAGTTAAATTTGATTTGAATCGTCTACAAAAATAGGCAAAAAAGAGGGAATATTACCGAAGGTTTTTAAGGAAGAAAACCCTTTGGTTCCTTCAAAAGCGCAAAAAGACCCCCTCTCGCTGCGATATTTTGCATTTATTTGCCAAAGTGATTTAAAATTTAAAGTCATTCTGTATTTTATTTGAAAAAATAGTGGAATAAATGCAAAAAGAATATATTTTTGACGAATGAACCTGACAACCTTTTCCAACTTTAACAAGCGATCACAAATACCCTTATCCATTCATTTAAACCTAAACAAAAAGTAATGAGAAAACTTCTATCTTTTTTCTTTGTTTTCTGCTGTTTACTTCTTCCTCTGACAGCGCAGCAGAAGACGATCTCCGGCACTGTGACAGGTGCTGAGGACAAAGCTCCCGTCGTGGGTGCTACAGTTCAGATTAAAGGGACGACCACCGGAGCAACAACCGACCTTAGCGGAAAGTACCAGATTTTAGCCCCGGCAGGTGCAACACTTGAATTCAGGTATGTGGGTATGAAAACGGCAGAGATTACTGTCGGAGCATCATCCACAGTTAATGTAGCCCTCGAATATGATCTTGTTGGAGTCAACGAGGTTGTGGTAGTGGGATATGGCACCCAGATAAAATCGAAAGTCACGGGCAGTATCGCCAAAGTTGATGGAGGAGCACTTAAGAATGTTCCTGTACCTTCGTTTGAACAGGCATTGCAGGGACAGACGGCAGGGGTTTTTATTGAATCAGTCAATGGTAAATCGACAGGAGCGACAAATATGAGGATCCGCGGGTCATCTTCCATAACAGCCGATAATCAGCCTCTGATTGTTGTCGATGGTATTCCTTATTCTACCGAAGCCATGAACCAGGAAGGTGCTGCAATAAACCCTCTTACATCAATAAACTTCAACGATGTTGAATCGATTGATATTCTTAAGGATGCAGCCTCATCAGCAATTTATGGTTCAAGGGGTGCCAATGGGGTGATTTTAATAACAACCAAGAAGGGCACCAGCGGGGAATCAAAGATTAATTTTAATATGCAATCGGGTTTCAATCAGGCCTCACGCACAAGAGAATTCATGAACTCAAGCGAATATATCAGCTATTTCAGGCAGGCTGCACTCGGTGGTGACCAGCAGGAAGACATCGCAGCAGGCGATCCCGTTGGTACAAGCACATACTGGCAGGGGCATGTTGAAAGAAGACTGGCAAGATATTCAGGATGGGCGGCTATTCTCGATAACCAGGGCAAGTACTTAGGATCGAAGGTTAATACCAACTGGCAGGACCTTGCATTACAAAAAGGCAAAATCTTTTCAGCAGATCTTTCGGCATCAGGAGGAACTGACAAGCTTAAATACTATACAAGCCTATCATACAATGATATGCAGGGGATTCTTGTCTCAAACGGCATTCAGAAGATATCAGCAAGGCTTAATATCGACAGTAAGGTAAACAAGCTTATCGATCTCGGTTTCAGTTTAAGCCTTAACCGCACCAGTATCGACCAGGTTTCGGCTGACAATCAGTTTTCAACACCTATGCAGCTTGTGGCTCTCTCGCCAATAACCCCCGCCAGGGATCTTGAAGGCAATCTTTATGACACCCCTACAACTACCTATTATAACGGTCTGATCAGTGTTCAGTACGGATCAAGAAATATTCTCGAATACAGATCGGTAGCAAACGGCTACCTTTCATTTAATCTGGCCAAAGGGCTTAAATGGAGAAACGAACTGGGATTTGACCTTTATAATCTAAAGGAAAATGCAAGGTATGGAAAACTGACCGATTTGGGTGTTGGAGTAAACGGATATGGATTCGACAACTATGGACAGAAACAAAATATAACTTCAAAATCATATCTCGATCTGCTTAAGAATTTCGGTGATTATGGTGTAAGTGCAGTTCTTGGCACTGAATTCCAGTACACTACTGTTGATAACGCCCATGCCCAGGGGCAGGAATTTCCTCTCGATCAATTGAAGACCCTTTCGAGTGCTGGTTTGATAACAGGTGCAACTTCAACCCTTACTCAATACAGCTTCCTATCCTACTTCTCAAGGGTTAACCTAGACTATAAGGCAAAATACCTTATGACTCTTTCAGGACGCATTGACGGCTCGTCCAGGTTTGGGATTGACAACAGATATGGCTTCTTCCCGGCAGCATCATTTGGTTGGGTCCTTTCAAAGGAATCATTCCTGGCCAATAACAATACAGTGAGCTTCCTTAAAATAAGAACTAGCTATGGACTAACGGGTAATGCCGGGATCGACAACTTTGGCCACCTGGGCCTGTACGGAGTTGGTAATTATAACAGCACATCCGGACTAATTCCAAGCCAGATACCTAACCCGAAGCTGGGTTGGGAATCGACCCGACAGGTTGATTTGGGAATTGACTACGGATTTTTCAAGAACCGCATTTCGGGAGAAATTGATATCTATTCGAAGAAAACAAATGACCTCCTGCTGAATGTCCCGGTTCCAAATACTTCGGGATATTCAAACCAGATGAAAAATGTGGGTTCCGTTTCTAACAAAGGAATTGAATTCATGATAAATACAAATAATCTGACTGGTAAGTTTACTTGGACAACCAATTTTAACATATCATATAACAAAAACGAAGTTACAAGCCTTGGCAGTCAGACTATCATCGATGACGGAAGTGCACGTTATATGAATGTTGTTAAGGTAGGGGAACCAATAGGTGCATTCTACGGTGCCGAGTATGCCGGAGTTGATCCTGCTAACGGCGATGCCTTATGGTATAAAAACACTAAAGACGACAATGGCAAAGTTATTGATCACAAAACAACTACCAACGACTTCACACAAGCTAATTTTGTTATTCTTGGCAGCCCAACGCCTAATTTACTTGCTGGTATAACAAATACTTTCGGATATAAAGGATTCCAGCTTGCATTTACATTCCAGGGAGTAACAGGAAATAAGGTGCATCTTGTTGGTGATCAGTGGATGGGTGCAAACGCGGCATGGTACGACAACCAGCTCAAATCGCAGCTCGCCGCCTGGAAGAACCCGGGTGACATAACAAATGTTCCCCAGGCACGTCTGGGTTGGGACAATGGCGATCAGAGCAGGAACAGCCGCTACCTTTCAGACGGATCATACATAAAACTGCGTAACGTCATGATCAGTTATACCCTGCCCAAAAGCATTGTAAGCAAAGCTAAGCTCAGCAGTGTGATGATCTATTTCCAGGGACATAACCTTCTGACGTTTACAAAGTACACTGGATGGGACCCTGAAGTTTCAACCGATTTTCTGAATGATAATATTCACATGAGCTGTGATTTTTATTCAGCTCCGCAGCCCAGATCGCTGGTTTTCGGAATTAATATCGGAATGTAACATTTAAAATACTGAAACAATGAATATAAAATCTATAGTAATATCAATTGTCGCAATGGCCAGCATTTTGTCAGCCTGCGACAAAAAACTCGATCTCCAGCCATCCCAGAACATAAGTGAGACCATTGCTCTTTCAACTGACGAGAATGTAAAGAGCGTGCTTCACGGAGCCTATACTGAGTTTGCCTATGATGGAATTTATGGTGGTCGTTTGCTGCGTAATGCTGAATTACTGGGAGGCAACGGTGAAATCCAGTGGGCAGGTACATATACGGATCCGCGCCAGCTTTTCAACAAAACAATGATTGCATCGAATTCGGACGTTTATGACCAATGGGCTGAATCGTACCAGGTAATAAACACCGCAAATAATGTTCTAAGCGCTCTCAGCATTGTTGTTGAAGCCGATCGCGACAGGGTTGAAGGTGAAGCTCTTTTCCTGAGAAGTCTGATGTATTTCGACCTGGTCCGTTTCTTTGGTCAGCAATATCAGTTTGGAGCTCAGAATACACAGATGGGAGTACCTCTCGTGCTGACTCCTACCAGAGGAATTACAGCAGCAAGCATGGTAACCCGAAATACTGTTGAAGAAGTCTATACCCAGGTGATCGGAGATCTCATTGCCGCTGCATCAAAACTTCCTGATGACAATGATGTTTATGCTTCAAAGGGTGCTGCAAATGCGCTGTCCATCACGCTATGGGCCCTACGGTATCAGCGAAGGTCGCGGCGGGAGGTATCGCTAAAATGTATCTCCTTATCGCTTCATCTTCCTGTTCTGAAGGTTCG
>CAIPJU010000835.1 GCA_903865465.1 uncultured Bacteroidota bacterium | reverse complement strand
TCATTCCTTAAGAATGAACGTCATGATGGAGATAAAGTTAAACTAGAGGGGGAAATTCTTGATCATCAGAGTGGTATAGAATATATCCTTGGTATGATGATAAGCAGCAGGAGAGGTGTTCTGAAAGAACTGAATGAGATAGATGCAATCGGACATCGCGTCGTTCATGGCGGAGAACGTTTCCAGGGAAGCTGCTACCTTGATGATATTACTATTAAAGGGATTGAAGATTGTTCCGATCTGGCTCCCCTGCATAATCCGGCTAACCTGAAAGGTATCTATGCGATGAAGAATTTACTTCCGCATGTGCCTCAGGTTGGAGTATTTGATACCTCTTTTCACCAGACCATGCCCGATTATTCATTTATGTACGCTCTTCCATATTCGTTATACAAAAAATATGGCATCAGGAGGTACGGATTTCATGGCACAAGCCACAGTTATGTTTCAAAAAGAGCCTGTGAGATCTTAAATGTTGAATACAATTCCAAAAAGATAATTACCTGCCACCTGGGAAACGGAGCTTCTATTACGGCAATTAAGAACGGAAAGTCGCTCGACACCTCAATGGGATTAACCCCTGTTGAGGGGCTTATCATGGGAACCAGATCGGGCGACATTGATGCCGGGGTTCTTACTCTTATCATGGAAAAGGAGGAGATAGATTTCTCTTCACTAAACACTCTTCTGAATAAGCATAGTGGTGTATTAGGCGTATCGGGAATCTCATCCGATATGCGCGAAATTGAATCTGCAGCCGCCGAAGGTGACGAACGTGCTGCCCTGTCTCTTAAAATGTACGAATACAGGGTAAGAAAATATATAGGTGCGTATGCTGCAGCTATGGGAGGTGTTGATTTGATGATATTTACCGGTGGAATCGGAGAGAACGCCTGTGAGACCCGTGAAAATATATGTAAGGACTTTGAATACCTCGGACTTGAATTTGACAGGCAGAAGAATGATGGCATTCGGGGTAAGGAGATGGTAATCAGCACACCATCTTCAAGGGTTACTGTTATGATTGTCCCAACAAACGAAGAGTTTGTAATCGCATCCGACACCTGTCAGATTGTAGAGGAGAGAATAAAATTGGGCAAACTATAAAATCCTTTGTATGGTACTTAAGACCCTCAATGACCTGAAGCTTTTAATCGAAGGCGGACCCAGGAAAAAACTTGTTCTGGCAGCTGCTCAGGATCAACATTCTCTCGGTGCTGTCCTGAGGGCATGGAAAGAAAATATTATTGAGCCTATCCTTGTTGGTGATAAGGAGATGATTCAAAGTATTTGCCTTATGTTTAATGCTGATATTAACGGCATCCGGGTAATTCATGAACCTGATACTGATAAGGCTGTTGAATTGGCTGTGAGAATGGTTAATGCAAAGCAGGCCGATATCCTTATGAAAGGAAAGGTTGGTACAGCAGGCCTTCTGAAAGGTGTCCTAAATAAAGAGTGGGGACTCCGAACTGGTAATCTCTTGTCACATTTTGCCCTTTTCGAAGTAGAAACTTACCATAAAGTAATTGCAGTAACTGATGTTGCAATGAATATTGCACCCGACCTGAAGGATAAAATAGCAATAGTCAATAATTCTGTTGATTGTCTCACCAGGCTTGGTTATATTATGCCAAAAGTTGCTGTTCTGGGGGCTGTGGAGATGGTAAATGAAAATATGGAAGCCACACTTCATGCAGCACTCCTTTCGAAAATGAATCAGCGCGACCAGATAAAAGGATGTATTATCGATGGTCCACTGGCCTTCGATAATGCTATAAGTCTTGAAAGTGCTCATCATAAAGGAATAAAAAGTGAAGTAGCCGGTGAAACCGATCTTCTTCTTATGCCCGACATTGAAGTGGGGAATGTCCTTTATAAATCCCTCGTATTTTTTGCCAAGGCAAAGGTTGCCTCAATAATTCTGGGTGCATCAGCTCCGATAGTACTGACCTCCAGATCAGATTCAGAACAGGCAAAATTCGACAGCATACTTCTTGCAGCAGCAGCCAGTGAATAGAAGAAATATGATCCGGACACTTGAGCAGATGGAAGAAAAAGTTCTGATGCTTGGCAAGAGGCATCGGGTGGCAGTGGCCTGGGCTCAGGATCCTAATACCATCAATGCTGTAAATAAGGCAGTTAGTAATGGCCTTATTGAAGCATTTCTAATCGGTAATCCGGATGAAATCAGGAAGGCTTGCATTAAAGAAGAGATTGACTTTTCTCACTTTACAATTATTGAGGCATCCGGCGAAGGCAATGCAGCTCAAAAAGCTGTCTGGATGGCGAGAAACGGCGAAGCCGATATCGTAATGAAAGGACTTGTTTCGACCGATAAGTTTCTCAGGGAGATATTGGATCGTGAAAACGGACTAATGCTTCCTGATTCAGTTCTAAGCTACGTATGTGCGGTTCAAGTACCTGCCTATGATAAACTTCTTTTTATAACCGATCCTGCCGTAATTCCTTATCCCGATCTTGATCAGAAGTTAGCAATGGCACGTTATGCAATTGAAATGGCACTAAAGTTTGGAATTGAAAAACCTAAAGTTGCTCTCATTGGTGCCTCTGAGAAGATGAGCCGTCATATTCAAAACACTGTCGATTATGCGATAATGTGTAAAATGGCGGAGCGGGGTCAGATTAAAAACTGCATAATGGACGGACCTCTCGATCTTTTTCTGGCATGCGATAAAAAGAGTAATGAAATTAAAGGAGTCGACACACCCATTAATGGAGAAGCTGATATTCTTTTGTTCCCTTCGCTTGAATCATCCAACCCATTCTATAAAGGAATGATGCTGTTTGCTAATGGTGAACTGGCAGGCTTGATAGCCGGTACAAGTAAACCGGTAATCGTAATGTCGAGGAGCGAGAGCGAAAAATCAAAATATTATTGTATTGCCCTGTCATGCCTGATGGCCTGATATTTAGTTGTATCTCATTAGTATTTAACAATGTCACAGCGACTTATACTTGCTATAAACCCGGGTTCCACCTCCACTAAATTTTCAGTTTTTGAAGAGGACATGCTGCTCTTCGAAAAAACACTCAGACATTCAGCGGATGATCTTAAGGAATTTGATAAAATTGCTGATCAGTTTAATTTCAGAAAGCAACTTATTATGGATGAGCTCTCTGTAAGGAAGGTTGATCTTGCACGAATAGTTGCGGTAGTTGGAAGGGGTGGACTTATAAAACCTATTGAATCAGGAATTTACCTTGTAAATACCAGGATGAAGGAAGATCTGAAGGAAGGAGTATCGGGAAGCCATGCCAGCAACCTTGGAGGACTCATAGCAGATGATATTGCCTCGCAGCTTCCAAATGCAACTGCCTATATTGTTGATCCTGTTGTAGTTGATGAGCTTCAGCCGGTGGCGAGACTATCGGGCCATCCTCTTATTGAACGGAGATCTATTTTTCATGCATTGAATCAGAAAGCAGTTGCCCGTCTTTATGCTTCTTCTGTTTCGAAGAATTATGAAGATATGAACCTCATTATCGCTCATATGGGAGGAGGCGTCAGTGTGGGGGCTCACAGAAAAGGAAGGGTTGTTGATGTAAATAATGCACTTAACGGCGACGGACCTTTCTCACCGGAACGATCCGGCGGCTTGCCTTCAGGTCAGCTTACTGATCTCTGCTTCAGCGGAAAATACACTTATTCAGAGATAATGAGCATGCTTTCAGGGAAAGGCGGAATGGTAGCCTATCTGGGAACAAATGATTTCATTGAAATCTGCAAAATGGCTGACGATGGCGATGAAAAAGCTCAGCTTGTCAGGGAGGCCGCCTCCTATCGGATCGCGAAGGAAATAGGAGCCATGGCCGTAGTTCTTGAAGGGCGGGTTGATGCAATAATATTGACGGGAGGGCTTGCATTCCAGGAAGATAATGTCCGGAGTATCAAATCAATGGTAGGGTTTATTTCAGACGTTGTTGTCTATCCGGGAGAGGATGAGCTAAAGGCTCTGGCATTTAACGGACTTCTGGCTCTTGACGGTAAAATCACTGTCAGGGTTTATGAATGAAGCTTCAGATTAAGAGCCTAATAGTACTTTTAATACCTCAGCATTTATTATGGATTGCTGACAGCGACCGGTAAAATTTTCCCGTTAAAATATTTATTACCTGTAAGTGCAAATCCTGTTATGAACTCGGCCATTTCCTTTGGTTGTACAGGCGCTTTGTACCCGGGAAAAGCCTCAGCTACCATTTCTGTCTGGACAGCTCCGATTGCAAGGCAGTTAACACTTATGCCCGATTCATGAAATTCTTCGGCAAGACACTCTGTCAGACAGGCAATTGCAGCCTTTGATGCACTGTAATAGGATAATCCCCTGTATTTCGAAGCCCCCTGAAAACCACCCATGCTCGAAATGTTAATAATATGTGACCCTTCCCTGAAAAAGGGCTTTAGAGTCTTTATTACGGCAGCCGGTCCAAAAAAGTTTGTCTCCATAATGGCCCTAGCTTCCTTGCCTGTAATATCTGCAAAATCCTTATTAATCAGCAAACCTGCCATATTTATAAGGATGTCAACTTTATCAAAAAAACTCATCACTTCGCTGAGGAACCTTGGAGACTGTCGCTCATAATCGGTTAAATCGAGCTGAATAATTTTCAGGTTCAAATATCCTGCTGACAGAGAGTTGAGAGCAGTCTCATTTCTTCCGGTTACAATAAGCCTGTTGGAGGAATCTTCTGAAAATAACCTGACTAATTCCCTTCCTATTCCTCTGGTACCACCATTTACAATAATGTTCATATCAAACCAATTATTAAGAACTATTTGGAAAAGAAATATCTCGTTGCTAAGATACTCATATATCATTATTCTCTAAACTAGCAATCGGCAATCATCCATAAGAGATAGTAAATTGATTCCAAATAGTACCTGCAATTCCTGAACAAATTTCATTTCATAAGTAATGCGCAATTGTTAAGAACAGATCACGGGTTTAAGTGATATGAATTATTAATTAAACGGGGCTCTTTCTGCCCGTATTTTTATCCTTAATAGGTATATTTGCAAAATTTGTTATGAGAAAGCAGAATAATAGTAAAAAAATATCTTATGATCAGTAAAAGAATAGCAATAATAGGTTGCGGGAACATCGGCATGTCGCTGTTGCAGGGTTTATTAAAGGATGGAACTGTTCCAGGCGACAATATTACAGCAACAAGACGGAATATAGAGGGATTGAGCCATCTGGGTGAAACAGGAGTAAGGCTTACATCTGACAATCTTGAAGCTGTCAG
>CAIPJU010000834.1 GCA_903865465.1 uncultured Bacteroidota bacterium | reverse complement strand
ATATTGTATTCGGAGGATCAAAATTCACGGAGCGAAAGCATGTAAAGGATTTAATGGCATATTTAAGAATTACACAGAATATCAAAGACGTAATTGCTTGGCATAGGATTTTGAAGTTACTGCCGGGTATTGGGCCCAAGAATGCAGATAGAATTCTATTTTACTTAAAGGATAACGGATCATTTGAAAACATTCCTGAATCCGCAAATGTAGAAAAAGTACGTGAACTGGGTATGATAATTAAGCGAATAATGCCAGATGAAGTTCCGCTAATCGATAAAATTGAACACATCAAAGCTCACTACATCCCTTTACTGGAATTGAAGGATCGTGATCCAGAACCAAAAAAAATAGACATCAACCTGATTCAGCAAATGTCAGCTCAATACAGCAGTGTCGAAAAATTCCTTTCGGACTTTGTATTGAATCCACCATCAAAACAAATGGTTCCAAGTGTTGGGCCTTTGATTGATGAAACGGAAGAACCACCTGTTGTTATTTCAACGATTCATTCAGCAAAAGGATTGGAGTGGCACACCGTTTTTGTAATCCACGCTTTGGAAGGAACTATTCCCAGTTCAAAAGCGATGTTCCAGGAAGAAATTGAGGAGGAACGAAGACTATTTTACGTCGCTTGCACCAGAGCGAAAGAGAATCTTTTTGTGACCTACCCATCGTTTCTCCCGGGATACAATGCATATTTCCAGCAGCCTTCGAGATTCCTGGCTGAGTTAGACGAATCGAATTTTGAAATTGTCACTCAAATTTTCACGTATGAAGCAGAGTAAAGACAAAACAAGGCCGGAAGTGACAGTTAGTTACTTCCCGAAAATTACAGGAAAGAGTAAACAAATGAATTTATATGAAGTACTCGACTGGATAAAAATAGGTCAGTACAGGACTAAAGTTGAATCCGTTCGTAAATTTGCAAACGAGGGAAAGTTTAAAAAGTCATCAGAATTAAAGACTTTACTGCCTTCTTTTACACCTTCAGGTTTGTTCAACGAGACCCACAAGAAGGAAGACCTTATCCAATATAACTCAATGGTAATCCTTGACATTGATAAAATTGGTGTTGAAAGAGTTGCGGAACTGAAAAAGAAAGCAATTGGAAATGATAAAGTGTTTGCTGCTTTTATTAGTCCAAGTGGAAATGGATTAAAAATCCTTGTTAAAACGGATTCAACTACTGAAACCCATGAAGCGGCCTTTGGCCAGATTGCAGAGCATTTTGAAAAGGAACTCCAAGTTACAATAGATAAATCAGGAAAGGATTATTCCAGGCTCTGTTTCCTTTCATATGACCCCGATCTCTATCTTAATGAAGAGTCTGTTGTTTTTAAAACGGAAACGGAAGCAAAAAATACAATTTCAGGGAAGATATCATATTCAGGCGATGTGACTGAATTATATACTTACACAGTCACTTATACTGAAAAAATAAAACAATTTTACACAGGAGAAAGGAACAATTTCATATATCTGTTATCGAACAACCTGAACAGGGTAGGCATCGATAAAGCAACTGCTGAGTCATTGATAAAGGCTAATTACAATGACCGGGACATGGGAAAAGAAATTCAGGCCTCAATAAACAGTGCTTTTTCGCATTCAGATGAACACGGTATATGGAAGCCTGAATATATAATTTCCGTAATTTCCGTAAAAACTGCAACTTCCGTAAAACAAAATTTAAGCAATGGAACACCTTATATTCCATCTGAAGTTTACAATAACCTTCCTAAACTGATCAATAAATGCGTACAGGGATTTGAAGTGCAAAGGGAAAAAGATATTATGCTGACTGGCTCTATTACTATCTTGAGTGGATGTTTTCAAACAGTTACGGGCATTTACGACAGACGGGAGTATTCACCTAATTTATTTTGCTTTATTGTTGCTCCGCCTGCCAGTGGGAAAGGAGTCCTAGTTTATGCTAAGATGTTGGCTCAGAAAATCCATGGAGATATTATACAAAGGTTTGATAATCCTAAGAATGACAGGGATGCTCCGATGCAAAGAACCCATTTTAT
>CAIPJU010000833.1 GCA_903865465.1 uncultured Bacteroidota bacterium | reverse complement strand
TCACACTGATAATTGCAATTACCCTTTCAATTGGATTGACAGGGACAATAATCTGCAATGGTCAGACAGTTGCCATCGGACATATAACAGCAGAAGTTATTGAGTCTGTAAGTGCCGCTTCGAATGCTGTGACCAGTTTTGCGATCGGGACACCTTCAGCCAGTAGTCTCCAAACTGCCACAACCTCACCAACTGTTAATCTTGGAACGATGACTATCAATTCAGGAAGTTCCGCAACTGTTAATGTAGTACTGAAATCTGCAACTGTCTCCAATACCCAGGGAAGTGCTTTTACATTAGATCCATCTCTTAATAGTAGTGCCATGGCATCGGTGGCACAGTCGAATGGTTCACAAAATATACAACTCTCAGGAACAGCAAATTTAAACTCAGGTCAGGCGTCAGGGCTGTACCAGGGATCTTACACAGTCGTTTTCGCTTACAATTAATAGAAGGGGATAATTTAGGTTTAGGAGCCGGGGGATGAAAATCGTCCGGCTTTTTTTAGTTCAGTTATCTTCCAACCAATATAATGACCAGGTTTTGCAAAAGGTGCAGGGCATTTAGATCCGGTAACCCAATTTAAGAAATTTTCAGTCGATGGCTTTAAAGTCTGGTTATAGATCTGAATCAGTTAACCATGTTCTATTACGTTTATTCTGGCTAAAATCGATATTGCTGGCATTGCTTCTCGCTACCGGCCTCTGGCAGATTTTCAATGATACAAAGTGGATTATTTCAGAACAATGATAAAAAAGAAAGGCAATTAGTTACAGACATTCATGCCAGCTGTCAGAAGCCAACTGCCAGCAATAGATCATTTACCGTGGAGCAGTAATGAAATCTCATTTACCGATACAGTTTATTGTAGAGTCGATAACCATGGGTTTTCCCGCAGATGCAGCGGATTAACGCGGATCAATATTTATATCAATAGAAGTCTGCTTCGTCATACCGCAATGATACTTTGAAATTCCGGGCCCGACTTCTTCATTACCTGAACCAGTCGCACCCGGACTAAATATAGAGCAGAATCTCCCCGGATGACATGATGCAGGTAAAACCCACTGTTTACTGGGATTCACAGTCAGGTCAGAACGTGCCGGTCGTATATAAATTTTTTACGTGTTGCAAAATAAGTTTTATTCCGCACTCAAAATACAGGCCATTGAAGCGTTTCGAATTTATTTTTTTGAAAAAATATTAAAAATTAATAATCGCTGTTAATCAACTATATAAGATTATTTATGAACAGGCTTATCAACCATTTTTAGGGCGGTAACAATTTTTGGCACGATAAATGTTTCAACTTAATCGTAACGTTGAAAGACACAAAAATATTTAGACAAATAACATTAAAAAAACAAACAATTAAAAAACAAAAAATCATGAAAAAGTTACTCGTTTTCGCTATCGCAATCTTAGGATTTTCTTCAGTTTCTTTTGGACAGAATGGTAACACAGCGGCAAACGCTAATGCCTCAGCAACTATTATTCTCCCAATTTCCCTTGTTAAAGGAAATGACATGCGATTTGGAACTTTGGCTCCATCTGGAGTGGCAGGAACCGTTCTCCTTTCAACTGCCGGAGCTCGCACAGCTACAAATGTTCAATTACAAGTTGCAGGTGGCGTTGCATTTGGAGCTGGTGATTTTACAGCTACGGGGCAACCTTCAGCTACCTATGCAATTACATTACCTACTACTATTACGGTAAACTCAGCATCAAACAATATGACTATCGGTACGTTATTAGCCAAATCTGCTTCTGGAACTGAGTCGCATACTGCCACAGGTACGCTTGGTGCAAGTGGAGGAACTGAAGTATTCACTGTTGGTGGTACATTAGCAGTTGGTGCAACCCAAGCAGTTGGCTCATACACTGGTACATATTCAGTAACAGTTAATTACAACTAATATTAATTCTCGAAAGAGTTACTAAACACATAGATTCAAAATAATTGAAACTCGACTTTTTAAGTTCGAGTTTCAATTTAACCTGAAAAACTTAAAATTCTCGTTTATTTAAATTTAAAGAATTCGTTTAAAATATAAAGCAAAATGAAAAAAATACTTCTCTTTGTTTTCAGCCTTGCTTTCTTTTCAGGTTTTTACATAACTAATATTGAAGCTCAGACCAGCATCTCCGCGACTGCAACTGCACAAGTTATTGCAGCTCTCACTGCTACAGAAACATCACAGCTTAATTTTGGCCGATTTTCGCCAGAGACACAGGGTGGAAAAATAATTATGACCCCAGATGGTGTTTTGACCTCACAGGGGACAGTTGTACTTGGTGGCGGGGCGCATAATTCAGCAAGTTTTTATATTACTGGTGAATATAATGCAACATTTTCTATTGTTTTACCATCTGCCCCTGCAACACTGACCAATGTATTAAATGCCAAAACCATGCAGGTTACTGATTGGCAATCGATCCCTGCACCAGGAGTAGGTGTAGGAAAACTAAATGGGGGAGCACTGTCAGTGCAGGTTGGGGCAGTCTTAAACGTCGGAGACATGAATGCCAATCCGGTA
>CAIPJU010000832.1 GCA_903865465.1 uncultured Bacteroidota bacterium | reverse complement strand
CTCCCGTTGCATACCCATGCTGAATTCAAAATATCCAATGTTCTTAATATTGAGGTCTGGCTTACTGTTTTGAATATATTTAAGCTGTCGTTCAACTATCAAAGTACATATAATAAGTACGATTGACAACGAGAACTGGAACACAACAAGAACTCTCCTGAATCCGGCTTTCCCGGGATTTTTATTTATAATGCCCTTTATGATATTCTGTGGCTCCAGGGATGATAGATAAAATGCAGGATAGCTTCCGGAAAGGAGACCGCAAAACAAAACGACTGTTAATAATCCGGCATATAAGCCCGGACTTTTGTAATTAAGGACCAACTGTTTACCAATGATATTTCCAAAGCCTGGCAGGAGAAGTTCCACAAGGATCATGGCAATCACATAAGCAGCAATAACAATAAAGAGTGATTCTCCCAAGAACTGCAGGACAATTTTTCTCCTTCCTGCCCCTGCAACTTTTCGCAATCCGATTTCGAGTGCCCTTCCGGCTGACTGGGCGGTAGAGAGATTCATAAAGTTGATGCAGGCAATAACAAGAATAAACACTGCAATCAGGCTCAGTATCCTCACATAGCCTATATCACCTGAAGAATACAGGTGAATCTTTCTGATGTTTTGAAGGTAGATGTCTGCATTCGGCCTCCTGTTATCCTTCCTTAGAAAACCTATAAGCTTTTTATTAACTGTCTTGCTGTCATTCCCTTTATTAAGCTGGACATAAGAAGAGCATTGAATATTACCCCAGTCATTTATGTTTGCACCGAATTCGGTTAAAAACTCAAAGGGGATTAAGAAATCGAACTTTATATGGCTATTTTGAGGTAAACTTTTCACAACACCTGTCACCGTAAAAACAAAAGTCTTCATCTCTGTAAATGATTTGCCAATAGGATCTTCGTTGCCAAAATATTTGGCTGCCATCTCTTCAGTAATAAGAATATCGTGCGGAGCCGTCAATGAGCTCTTTATGTCGCCACGAACAAACCTGATGTCAAACATTTTTAGAAAGTCCTTGTCTACAAAGGAGCAGTTCTCTAAAATGTACTCATCTCCTTTGGGTAATGAGATTGGCAAACTCAGATATCTCGTTGACCCTTCTATTTCAGGATATTCCTTTTTCAGGGCTGCAGCCAGGGGGCTCGGCGTCTCTTCGCTTTGAACCGGATCTTTTCCTTTGAGGTAAATTATTTCATGTATTCGGTACAGATCATCAGCATATTCAAAATGCCGGTCATAACTCCATTCATTTTGCACCCACAAAAGAATAAGAATAGCAGAGGCCATAGCTACTGCCATCCCACTTATATTCAGAATTGAATGTAATGAGTACCTTTTTATATTTCTTACTGCTATTTTAATGTAGTTCTTAATCATTACAATTTTGATTTAACTGGTACTATTCTGAGCCTTAAAGGAATCTCACTGCTCTTTTACTATGTGTTTCTCTATGTAAGTTCTTCTTAGCCGTCTCTTCGTCTCTTCGTCTCTTCGTCTCTTCGTCCCTCAGTCCCTTAGTCTCCTCCTTACTCGTACCTGAGCGCTTCAACCGGATTCTTCCCAGCTGCCCTGAATGACTGGAGGCTCACCGTAAGCCAGGCCACGATCAGGGCAAGAGATCCTGCCAGGACAAATATTGACCAGTTTATGCTTATCCTGTAAGCAAAGCCCTGCAGCCATCCATGCATGGCATACCAGGCAATGGGGCAGGCAATTACTATTGCAATCAATACCCACGTTAAATATTCTACTGACAAGAGTGAAAATATTTCAGCTGATTTTGCCCCGTTAATCTTCCTGATACCAATCTCTTTTGTCCTTCTTACAGTCATAAATGAAGATAAACCAATCAGACCGAGACAGGAAATTATGATTGCCAGAAAAGAGAAATAAGCCAATATTTTACTTATTCTCTGGTCTGACCTGTACAACTTATCAAAATCATCATCAAGGAAATGAAAATCCATCGGAATATCAGGTTTAAAGGAGTTATAGATCTTTTTCACAGATTCAACTGTGAAAGTTATATTTCCGGGTCTCATCCTTATAAAGAAATTATTGGACTCTCCTAATCTCATAATCAATGGTCCGATTTTGGAATGCAATGATTTGAAGTGAAAGTCTTTCACCACACCAATGATATTCAATTTATTTCCTTCCCTTGTTGTCAATGTTTCACCAATGGGATCCTTGAAGCCAAGTGTTTTTGCGGCCACCTGGTTAATGACAACAGCATTATTATCCGTAGAAAATTCGGAAGAAAAGTAACGCCCCTTCTCAAGTTCCAGTTTAAAGGTTTTTGCATAGTCTTCGTCGGCGGAAATGGTATAAAATAGCAGATCATCACCAGGCTTTCTTCCTGCCCAGTTAAATCCGTCTGAAGTACCTTCAACGTTTAATGGATTGGCATAATTAAAAAACACTCTTGACACACTCTCAATATCCTTATTATTACTGAGTTCTGTTTTTATGGTCTTCAGTTTCTGGTCCCAGGGTGCTGAAGGGAACATAAAATAACCAACGTTTTCTTTATTAAAACCAAGGTTTTTGTTGTGGATATAGTTAAGTTGTTTTCTCACTATCAGCGTGCTTAGAATCAGAATAATGGACAATGAAAACTGGAAAACAACAAGAACTCTCCTGAATTTTGCATTACTCGAATTTTTATTTAAGACTCCTTTAATAATATCAAGTGGCTTAAATGAAGAGAGAAAGAAAGCTGGATATCCTCCGGCCAGGAGACCACAAAACAATATTATGGTTATCAGTCCAATGTAAAAGCTACCACTCTGGTAATTAACAATCAGTTGCTTACCCGTAAAACTATTAAAGCCTGGCAACAGTAATTCAACTAAGATCATGGCAATTATATGGGATACAAAAACAATCAGAAGTGATTCCCCTAAAAACTGAATGATTATTATCCTTCTGTTTGCACCTGCCACCTTTCGAACGCCGATCTCTTTTGCCCGACTGGCCGACTGGGCAGTGGATAGATTCATGAAGTTGATGCAGGCAATAAGCAGAATAAAGAGAGCAATCATGCTCATATTCCTGACGTTGGCAATATCCCCTTGTCCGACTATGTCGAAAGTATATTTCCCGGAAGAAAAGAGGTGAATCCTTTTTATATTTTGAAGGAAAATTTCAGCCTTCGAGGCCTTATTATTTTTCCTTATGAAATCCCTGATCTTCTCATTAACTTTTTTACTGTCACTCCCATTTTTCAGTTCAATATAATTATAGCAGAGGAAATTCCAGTCATTCAGAGGCGCCCCTCTCTCCTTCAGAAGTTCAATGGGAATAATAAAATCAAAGCTGATGTGACTTTTAAATGGAAAGCTCTTTATCACACCCGTGACAGTTACAGGATAGCCAAGTGATTCCTGAATTGTTTTGCCAAGCGGTTCTTCATCACCAAAGTATTTAACAGCCATCTCTTTGGTAATAATAACATTATGAGGATTATTCAGAGCGGTATTAATATCACCCTTAATAAATTCGATATCAAACATTTTAAAGAAATCCATATCCACTGCGGCGACTGCAGTTTCATGAATAAAATCATCACCTTTCTTTAATCGTAATTCGGAATGAGGCTCATATCGTGTAGATCTTACAATTTCGGGGAATTGTTCTTTCAGTTTAGTGCTTAGTAAACCCGGTGCAGGCGCCATCAAAGCGGCTTGTCCGGCTGCAGGATCCTGATTTTGAATAATGCGGAATAGTTCATCTGCATTTTTGAAATGCCTGTCATAGCTCCATTCATCCTGTACCCAAAGAAGGATTAGTATTGCAGAAGCAAGGCCGATTGCCATACCTGATACATTAAGGATAGAATAAGCATAGTACCTTTTTATATTACGAAAGGCTATTTTGAAGTAGTTCTTAATCATTATTTAAATGTTTTGCCACGGAGTTAGGCTGAGGTTTAAGAAAGTTTCTCTGCTCATTTACTCTGTGAGCCTCTG
>CAIPJU010000831.1 GCA_903865465.1 uncultured Bacteroidota bacterium | reverse complement strand
ATCCACTGAACAACTTGAAATCATCACGGAGCCGCAGAGCAACATCATCTGTTTCAGATATAAGGATAAAAATTTAAGCGACATAGAACTTAACCGCATCAACTCCTCCATCAGAGAGAAAATTGTAAAGGATGGGTCGTTCTATATAGTCAGAACGGAACTTAATGGGAAGGTTTGGATCAGGATTACAATAATTAATCCGCTTACAACAGAGAAGGAACTCAGATCCCTGCTGAGTAAAATTCTTGAATTGGCCGTCATGAAAAAGGAATCATAAACATCGGGCCACCTGAGAAATACTGACAAATTAATATTCTATTTTATGCATATCTCTTTATATGCATAAATACCCATAAAACTCCCGTATAATTGCCACTCGTTCATATAACTGCCTGACTTATTTTTGGTTTGAATTAAAAAGTGAATAATGCTCGATGTATTAATCAACCAAAACGGACGTGATTCCGGCTTCAAAGTCAGCGATAGGGCCGATAAACCAGTTAAAAGTCTGATGAAGGCTATCTCATGGAGAATTGTCGGAACAATAGATACAATGCTGATCAGTTTTTTTATTACCGGCAAATTAAGTGTTGCCATATCCATCGGCAGCATAGAGGTTTTTTCAAAAACCGTCCTCTATTTCTTTCACGAAAGAGTATGGGCTCACATTCACAGATTCAATATAAAACTCAGTATTAAAAAAAATGGAAGAGCGTACCAGACTGCAGGAGTTAAGAGCACAATTATCGGATAAAACTATAGAACAACAGCTTAGAATCATTTGTAAAACCTTCCCCGGGAAGGTTATTTTTACAACAAGCCTCGGAATTGAAGACCAGGTCATTACTCATAAGATTTTTACTGAAAATTTCGATATAAGGGTCGTCACTCTTGATACCGGCAGATTATTCCGGGAAACCTACGATGTTCTTTCCGATACCACAATAAAATACAGGAAAAAGATAGAACTGTTTTTTCCAGCCTATACTGATGTTGAGAAGATGGTTACCGAAAAGGGGCCATACAGTTTTTACAGGTCAGTCGAAGATCGGAAAGAGTGCTGCAGGCTGAGAAAGGTAATACCTCTCGACAGAGCCCTTGCGGGAATGGAATGCTGGATTTCGGGAATCAGGGCTGATCAGTCAGACAACAGAGGCAATATGATGCAAATCGAATATAATGAGGATAAGAAAATATTTAAAATCTATCCTCTTTTCGACTGGTCACTTTCAGATGTTGAGAAGTTCCTGGATGAAAACCATGTTCCATTTAACTCCCTTCATAAGAAAGGATTTATCAGCATTGGATGCGAACCATGCACCCGGGCTGTGAAAGAAGGGGAAGATTTCCGTGCCGGAAGATGGTGGTGGGAAAATGACGGGCCAAAAGAGTGCGGATTTCATACCAAATAAAAAATAATTCGATAGAAACAGATGGACACATTATTGAGAATTAACGATGAACACCTGAAAGAACTTGAAGATGAAGCTGTTTATGTGATTCGCGAAGTAGCAGCCCAGTTCGAAAATAAAGTAATTCTCTTCTCAGGAGGAAAAGACTCTATAGTTCTGGTCTATCTTGCCAGAAAAGCATTCTGGCCTGCTAAAATCCCATTCAGCCTTCTTCATATCGACACTGGCCACAATTTTGAGGAAACACTCTCATTCCGCGATAACCTTGCCAGGGAATTTGGTACGGAGCTCATTGTGAAATACGTCCAGGATTCAATCAATGAGGGAAAGGTATCAGAAGAGAAAGGTATCAACGCAAGCAGGAATAAGGCTCAGACAGTAACCCTTCTGGATGCCATCGATGAATTGAAACTTGACGTTGCAATAGGCGGCGGACGCCGCGATGAAGAAAAAGCCCGCGCCAAGGAAAGATTTTTTTCACACAGGAATGAGTTCGGACAATGGGACCCTAAAAACCAAAGACCCGAACTCTGGAATTTATTCAATGGGAGAAAGCATATGGGAGAACACTTCAGGGTGTTCCCGATAAGTAACTGGACGGAACTTGATGTTTGGCAGTACATTCAGAATGAGAACATAACATTGCCGGATCTTTATTTCACCCACCGACGGAAGATTTTCAGCCGGAATGGCACCTATCTTGCCTGGGCTCCCTTCATGCAACTGAAACCCGATGAGAAGGTCTTCGAAGCTGACGTAAGATGCAGAACTATAGGGGATATTACATGCACAGGGGTTACACTCTCAAAAGCACAATCCCTTCCCGAGATCATCTCTGAAATAGCAGCCACAAGAGTAACCGAAAGAGGCGGAAGATATGATGATAAACGATCTGAAGCAGCTATGGAGGATCGTAAAAAAGAGGGCTACTTCTGATTATTAATAAAATTCCTACATGAAGATAAACGGTAAGAGCAAATTTAAAAGCCTGCTGCGGTTCACAACCGCAGGGAGTGTTGATGACGGAAAAAGCACATTGATCGGAAGGCTTTTATACGATAGTAAGTCTATTTTCGAGGACCAGATGGAACATATAGTACAATCTGGCAAACGGCTTGGACGTGAAGAACTTGATCTGTCACTGCTGACCGATGGACTCAGGGCAGAAAGGGAACAGGGAATAACTATTGATGTTGCATACAGGTATTTCGCAACGCCAGAGCGTAAGTTTATTATTGCCGATACTCCCGGACATATTCAGTATACACGAAATATGGTTACCGGAGCCAGTACAGCAGATCTGGCAGTTATCCTGATTGATGCCCGAAAAGGAGTCCTCGAACAGACACTAAGGCATTCATATATTGCCTCCCTTCTCGATATCAGACATATAATCTTCTGCATCAATAAAATGGATATGGTCGATTGGTCAGAAGCCATCTATTCTGGGATAAAGACAGAGCTCGAACAGCTTGTCATAAAGCTTGGAATATCCGATGTTCATTATATCCCAATAAGTGCAAAATACGGAGACAATGTTGTTGACAGATCGCTTAATCTTGACTGGTATACCGGAAAGACTTTTCTGCGTCTGATAGAGACAATTGATATTCTGAAGGATAAAAATTCTCAGACTCCCCGCTTTCCTGTACAGACAATCATCAGGCCCCATACATCCGAGTTTCATGACTACAGAGGCTATGCAGGACGTGTTGCAGGAGGTGTATTCCGCCCGGGCGACGAGGTTACAATTCTGCCATCAATGATTAAATCAAAGATAACTAGCATTGATGTACTTGGTAAAACTCTGTCGGAAGCCATAGCCGGCGAGTCGGTTGCAATCTCACTTGCTGACCAGATTGATATAAGCCGTGGCGATATGCTCGTTTCAAATGATGATTTTCCAGTTATAAGTCAGGATATTGAGCTCATGATCTGCTGGTTCAATGAACGCCCGATGAGAACAGGAGGGAAATACCTGATCAGGATCAACAGCAAGGAAGCATATGGTGTCATTAAATCAGTAAAATTCCGGATGAATATTGACACGCTTGAAGAGGACCTGATAAATACCTCGGTTTGTATAAATGACATTGCATGTATCAGTATAAGAACAGCAAAGCCTATCTTTTTCGACTGCTACAAAAAAAATAATGTTACCGGAAGCATGATATTTATTGATGAAGGTACAAATGAGACAATGGCTGCCGGCATGATATTATAAAAAAAAGGATATACTTTCGTATACCCTCCCTTATGATAAAAAGAGTCAAACGTAATCTTTTCAGAATAAACCGTCAATTGAAAGATATCTTTCTCCGGTATCGTAGGTAAACGTCAGGACTTTTGATCCTTCCGGTATCTCCTTAAGTTTCTTGTTTACCGCAGCCAGTGAAGCTCCGGAGGATATTCCAATAAAGAGGCCCTCCTCTTTTGCAGCTCTCTGGGTGAAGCTGAAAGCCTCCTCCTTGCTAACCTTAATAATCCCGTCGAGAAGTGTTGTATCGAGGATCGAAGGAATGAAGCCTGCCCCTATTCCCTGAATTGGATGAGGTGCTGGTGAACCGCCGCTGAGAACCGGAGAAAGTTCAGGTTCAACGGCAAAAACCTTGATTGAAGGGAAACTCTTTTTAAGTTCCAGTGCCACACCAGTGATATGCCCGCCGGTACCAACACCTGTAATTAAATAATCAATCCCCTCCGGAAAATCCCTTATTATCTCCTGTGCAGTCGTTTCCCTGTGCACTTTAGTATTTGAGGGATTGTCGAACTGCATTGGCATCCATGAATCGGGAGTCTCCTTTACAAGTTCCGTAGCCTTTTCAATTGCCCCTTTCATCCCTTTTTCCCTCGGTGTAAGAACGAATTCAGCACCATATGCGCTCATTATTTTCCTGCGTTCGAGCGACATCGACTCAGGCATCACAAGGATTAATTTATATCCCTTTACAGCTGCTACCAGGGCAAGCCCGATACCTGTATTACCCGATGTAGGCTCTATAATGGTACTTCCAGGCTTCAGCAGCCCCTGCTCTTCAGCATCTTTCACCATTGAGAGAGCAATACGGTCCTTTATGCTTGCTCCGGGATTTACCCTTTCAAGTTTAACCCATACTTCCCAGCTCGTTCCGAAAAGACGGTTGATTCTGACATGAGGTGTATTGCCAATTGTTTCAAGAATTGAATTTACTTTCATGATTTTATTTTTTAGAATTTGATTTTTTCAGATTACAAAATTAAGTGGTTCATTATAACCAGGTTGATTCCTTACTACTATTTCACTTTTGTGGTACACTACTGAAAATGGTGCAACACTTTCTGTCAGCCAGACGTTACCGCCAATAATACAATTTCTCCCTACAACAGTTTCCCCTCCAAGTATTGTACAGCCCGCATAAAGGATGGCATTATCCTCAATTGTCGGATGCCTCTTTTTAGATGCCTTCGACTTATCTACACTGAGAGCTCCAAGAGTGACTCCCTGGTAGAGTTTCACACGGTCGCCGATTAGGGAGGTTTCTCCGATTACAATACCTGTTCCATGGTCAATGGAGAACGGAGATCCTATGGTCGCCAGGGGATGAATATCAATGCCGGTGGTTCTGTGGGCATACTCTGTTATCATTCTCGGGAAGAGAGGAACTCCAAGATTTGCAAGGTAGTTTCCGATGCGATAACAGAATATCGCAAAGAAGCCGGGATAGATTGCAATTACTTCAATGAGCTGCTGCGCGGCCGGGTCAGATTCCAGAATGAAGTTTGCATCACGCAGTAAGATATTTTTTATCCTCTCGAGATCATTGAAAAACTTCCTTGATATTACTTCATGTTTTTCGATCAGGCTTGCCATTATAAGATCGAAATGCTCCCTGAGTTCGGTAAAAGTATGTTCAGTTTCAGACTCATTGAAAGAATGTGTCGCGGGAAACATCTGTTCAAAAATTGATTTTATCAACTTTTCAACAACTCTTTGATTGGGTACGGAAATTACTTGCATAACATTATTCTGATAAAGATTAGTCATCCAATTTACTACTTTATCTTCATTTTTGTACATAGTTTCTCTATTTAACCCCAACGCATTTTTAAATTAACTGAAATGTCATTTACAAGTCATTCAGCGCCTGATCAAGATCCGACTTAATATCACCGATATGCTCAATTCCAACTGAAAGTCTCAGAACACCGGGAACCACACCCGTACTTAATTGTTCTTTTTCCGAAAGCTGCTGATGGGTAGTTGATGCAGGATGAATAATAAGGGTCTTGGCATCTCCGACATTTGCCAGATGGCTTATAAGTTTCACACTGTTTACCAGTTTGTCGGCACCATCCTTTCCAGCTTTCACTTTGAAGGAGAGTACTCCGCCAAAGCCATGCTTAAGGTATTTTTTTCCTAGCTCATGGTATGGGTTACCTGGTCAACCCGGGTAGTCAACATATTCAATTTTAGGGTGTTTCTCAAGCCACTTTGCAATTTCGAGGGCGTTGTCGACATGTTTCTGAACACGCAATGAAAGGGTCTCGAGACCAAGAATAAGAAGAAAAGCGTTGAATGGGCTCAAGGTTGATCCATAATCGCGAAGACCTTCGACTCTGGCTCTAATTATGAATGCTATATCAATGTCGTTTAGTTAAGAAAACCATTCAAAAGTACTGATTTATTGATATTTTGATGAAAATAGTTCTTTGAAATGTTTGTAGTTATTGGGTTATTTTCTATTTTGTGGGATAT
>CAIPJU010000830.1 GCA_903865465.1 uncultured Bacteroidota bacterium | reverse complement strand
TATTTTGGTTAAGCCCCGATTACAAATCGGCGCTAGCGGGCTGGTTGCTTGCTTTAAGCCCTGATTACAAATCGGCGCTAGCAATACGAAAGCCGCTGGCGCGGATTTGCATTCCGAGCCCAAAACTTACTACCTACAACCAATGCTGCTTGCGAGGACTGCGATCCGTGCCGTGAATATATATTGTATTATGTATTTTGGTTAAGCCCCGATTACAAATCGGCGCCAGCGGGTTGGTTGCTTGCTTTAAGCCCTGATTACAAATCGGCGCCAGCAATACAAAAGCCGCTGGCGCGGATTTGCAATCCGTGCCCCGGCTTTATTTCCTATATGATTCTTGTTTAACTGATTCCAATACTATCTCAAGATAATTACTTAAACCCGCATAATTTCTGGCTGAACTAAATAGGAAGTTTTCTGGTCTCTCCACAATAAGTTCTTTAACCGGATTATTATGAATATAATTCAACTTTTCATAAAAAAACTTGTTTGACAATATTACCTCAGCATGACATCCATCCTGCCACAACTTATAATTTTGTGCCCTTTTTCTTCTTTTTCCTTCTGATTCAAAAATTTGGAGCATCCAGTTACGTCTGCTTTCAGGTTCCTCCAATATTTGGTCAATAAGAGCTTTTGAGGTGTACTTCTTAAAATCACGTAGTATCTCTGATAATGTAAGCTTTCCCTCAGTCCTTGCGATTAAATGAAGATGGCTTGGCATCAGACAATATCCAAATATCAGCAATCCCTTCTCTTTCTGACAATATCGTAATGAATCAGCGATCAAAATTTTGTGGTTCTTTCGTGTAAACAAATCCATCCAGCCGACTATCGTCAATGTTAGAAAATAAGGCTTGTCCTGATCATAAATTTTATATTTATCTGACATAGCACGAGATTTAGAATTGAAAAGTTACAATATTTTTATGAATTAAAATGTGGCAATGGATACAAATAGAAGCTTGTAGCATCGAAACCTCCGGCGCTGCTGGCACGGATTTGCAATCCGTGCCCAAAAAATTAAAACTTATTACAAAATACTTAGGTTAAGCACCGATTACAAATCGGCGCCAGCATTTTTTTGGTAAGCCCGCAACGATAAACGATAAACGATAATCCTTCTATCCTGAAACCTTGAACATTGAACTTTGAACCTGATACCATAAACGCCGCTGGCGCGGATTTGCAATCCGTGCCCGTACCTGCCTCTTTCAAATCGGCTCTAACGGATTTCGTGTCTGTATTGCCCCAAACATATTATATCAATAGTTGCTGTTGGCCGGTTTTGCCGTGAACTTAAATGTTCCCGATGCCCTTTTATTGGGACATACCACTACCCAGAAACGGTCATTATTGTTTAAAAACCTGACAAAAGATTCATCCTGTGTTCCCGGATTTGTGCTTCTTGCCTTAATGTCGGGATTAACAGAATTCAGATAGGCCGAGTTGTCATTGAAATAGCGCCATCCCTTATCCTGGTCATTGAAGTGCTTTTCAATTACTGCCTTTGTATAAACTCTGCTGCTCCAAAGCAGGAACATATCGTAATTTCCTGTCAGGTTTGTAAGTTGAAATTTAACCTGGGCTCCGTTGCCTGTGACAGCAAATACAGCCGGACCGTTGCCTCTGCCTGAAACCCACTTTTCAAGGTTTATTTCACAATTATGTACTGAGGGATCTGCGCAAACTGCCGACGAGGTATCAAAAGCCATCAGGATCCTGAAGGGTGCTATCTTTCTTGGCCTGCTTGTTGTATCGGAAAGAGTGATGGAACTTGTTGTATTATCAGCAAGAACACCGTTCACATAAATTGGTTTCCCATAAGTCCTCTTTTCAATCAGGCCCAGTATTGTCGAAGGGGGACTTAGTATTGCCTGAGCCAGCGGTGCATCGTGAAAAACAATTTTGGCATCACTCTCATCTATCACATAATCGATGGTGACATTCGTGGAATGTGTAATAAAACTGTTGTTTCCGCCATCAATAAATATCTTCCCGAGATCACCGTTACCATTGCGGCCGCCTCTGAATCTTTTCACATAGGCGCCATAGTAGCCATTAACCGGATCAGGACCCTGTGCCGTGGTATTCTTCACAATGTTTCCCCTGCTTGTGGTGTCGCCTGGCTGTGTGCCAAAGTAACCCGGCCCGCCGCATTTAATTATTTTGTTGCCGTCGAATAAGTTATTGTTGCTGCCGAACTTAACCACAAAGGGATCGCCTGAACAGTAATTAACCGTGTTATGCAATATCCGGTTGTTTGATGAATTCTTTGAGATATAGACGCAATGGAGATACTGATCCTGCGGGCCTCCGTTCATATTTGTGAATGTACAGTTTTCGACAAGGTTGTCCGATGAGCTGAAAATTGAGAGTGCAGCTTCTGCATGAGGATTGACAAAATTGGAGAAGAGACAGTTCCTCACAATATTATGTCCTCCGTCGGCAAGCTGGAACATAACGGTGGAATTCTCAGCCTTGAAATCATCAAATACCATGTTTTCAATTGTGACATACGAACCGTAGATCCTTATCGACCTCATGGCATCTTTTGGAATTCCGTTAATCTTGTTACCTTTTACCTTAGCTCCGTTGACGGCGGTAATTTTCAGGGTAAACGCAGGTGTACCGGACTTAATCCAGTCGAAAGTTACATTAGGCGCAAAATCGTCGCATAAAGCAACAGTGATGTTTTTTGTTAGCGGCTGCGGGATGGCTTTGTATGCATCTTGTAAAGTGGGGAAGGCCCGGCCTGTTCCAACAAACAGGGTGTCCTGCGAATTAACTATGGCTGATGAGAGGAATAATGAAAGAACAGTTAAAAGAACTATTCTGCCTGAAACTTTATCCATAATTATGGGTATAATAAGATTTATTTTTCAAAGCTAAATATATCTCTTTTTTTCATATGGTTTTCTTAACATATTGTTAATTAACTACTAAAGTATAAGGCAGATTACAGGATTGTAAAGGCACAGCTTATTGTGTTTCCCTCTTCATCAACGGCCGTGAGAATATGATTTCCCTTCGCGGCGAGTATCTCTGTCTGATGGATGTACTGTGTGGCAGCTATATAATTCTCATCGAGATGCCAGAAGACCTTCCTGGATGGATCCCTGTGGGCCACTTCGGCTATTACCCTGGTCTGCAGTCCGGTCTGGTCGCGGGGGATGAAGATCTTTACGGCCTGGGTGGGATAGATAAACTCCATTACAGGAATTGTTTTGCCTGCTTTACAACCTGGTGCAACAGGAGGAAGAGGCCTGTAACCTGCATGCTTCTGTCTGTAGAAGTATTCCATTGCAGGAGGAAGGACAAACCATGGTACATTGATGATAGCATCGGGAGAAACACACTCTGTGGTTACCCTGAAGGTCTGCTCCTTGTTGAGATGCACAATGTGATGATAGGGGCAGGCTTCACTCTTGAGCCCTCCGATGCAGGCTTCAGCCTCTTCGGTTTCGGGACAATCGGGTCCGGCCCTGTAACCGCTCAGGCTGCATACTTTTATTTCTGTCATCTCCTCGTGAGGCGTCCTGAACCACTCCCCCTCCTTCATCATCTTAACAATTTCGAAGAGGATGGGAGCAGCCGCCGAGATTCCGGTGAGTCCGGGTCTTCCCTGTCCGTCGGCGTTTCCTGCCCATACGCCAGCCACATACCGGGGTGTTGTTCCGACAGCCCAGCTGTCCCTGAAGCCGAAGCTTGTACCGGTTTTCCAGGCAACATTTGGCGATGAGGCAAAATACTGCCATCCTGTTTCACCCTCCGGCCTGTTCACCCTTCTCAGGGCTTCATAGGTCAGCCATATTGATGAGGCGGAAAGAACAGGAGCCTCTTTCGTCTTTTCAACATTTACTACTTTCCCTGCAGTGACAAGAAGCGGGGGATGAAAATCATCCCTGCAGTACTTTTTCTCCTTGAGATACCTGTTCAGCACCCTCGAGAGAGAGGCATAGACGCCCGTAAGGTCCCAGAGCCTGGTTTCCCCTCCTCCAAGGATCAGGGAAAGGCCATAGTAATCTGATGCTTTGTCAAAGGTTGTGAATCCGGTTTCATGGAGGAGATCCAGAAAGCGCTCCGGGTTATATCTCTGCAGCATCTTCACTGCCGGTATGTTGAGCGACTGTGAAAGTGCATCGCCTGCAGGCACCGCTCCCCTGTATCCTTTATCGGCGTTTTTTGGGGTGAAGCCGGGAAACCTGGTAGGGATATCAGGTATAAGCGCCAAAGGGAGGATCTCCCCCTCCTGCTGCATTGCTGCATAAAGAAGCGGTTTAAGGATGCTTCCGGTGCTCCGGGGTGAGAGGATTATGTCCACATCCCCGCCATGAAGCTCTGATTCTTCAAGAGTGCTGTTCCCGACATAGGCCAGAACCTCCCCGGTCTCAACATCTTCTATCAGGCAGGCGGAATTGAAAACAAAATTTTCTTCCAGCTCCTTTTGATGGCTGTTTATTATCATAACCGCCTTCTCCTGTATACCAGCATCAATTGTTGTCCTTATCCTTTCACCCTTGTTATGTTTAAAAAAATAGTCAGTCAGATGAGGGGCAAGTGATGGCAGCGGACCCGGCTCACTGATCACCGGCTCATCTAAAGCAAGATCAAGGGTTAATGTGTCAATAAAGCCTCGCCGGAAGAGTTTGCGAAGCAGTTCGTCGCGTTTTGTTTTAAGGAGCTGGTTGTTTTTTCCCGGGAAAACGAGAGAGGGTGAATTGGGAAGTATTGCCAGGGCTGCAGCTTCAGCCCAGGTCAGGTCGGCGGAGGGCTTTCCGGTATAGCGCCATGCTGCAGCTTCGAGTCCTACAGTATTACCGCCGAACGGAGCATTGGAGGCATACATCTGCAGTATCGATCTCTTCGACCTGAAAAGTTCCAGCTTGAGTGCCGACAGTATCTCAACTATCTTCTCAGGATAGGTTCTTTTCCTGTTACCGCGTGAGAGCCTGGCAACCTGCATCGTTATTGTGCTCCCTCCGCTGACGATCCTTCTTTTTTTTATATTTTGTGAAAAAGCCCTTGCCAGGGAAACAGGATTTATTCCGGGGTGAAACCTGAACCACCTGTCCTCGAAGGTGACTATTGCCTTCCTGAATTTATCAGGGACAGCGGCGGACCCGGGAAACCTCCATTGCCCGTCGCTGGCGATCCGCGCACCAAGCAAGGTCCCGTCGCGGGCCTCCACCACCGTTGAAAGAGGTGTATGGAAGCCCGGAAAGGGGGCTACAATTACAGGAACCAGAATTACTGCCGCAGCAACAAGAAATATTACTCTTCTCCTGTTCAACTTACTGCCCGATTACCTTAACCGCTGTTCCTGGGAACCTTGAGTAACAGTCTCCCGTGTACATCGCCTCGCACCATACGGGAGGCTGGAAGAACTCTCCCTTATAGGCTGCCGTAAGAATGATGGTAAATGTCTTCGACTCACCTCTTCCCAGTGAAAAATATGTATTGACCCTGTCGTCCCTGAAGTCGCGGTAATCGTAACTGCCCTCCCTGATACCGGGAGCAGCATCGAATAACCTTGTATTCCGGATCTCCCAGCCCGAAGGAACCATTGTGGTAAGAGCTATGTTGTTTAACTCCGAGAATGTATTGTTGCTGACTCGCACCAGCATAATAAAATCTGTCCCCTGTTTCAGGTTCTTCTGGTCTATAGGGGTAAGTTTCCTGTCAACATAATCGATCTTCATTGCGAGCCCCTTCTCTTCGCGGGTCATATCCGAAACCATAGGGATTCCTTTTCGCGTAAGTGTAACATAAACAGAATTATGAGAGCTGTTTTCGACAATCAGGCTATTCTTTCCGCTTCCTGCCTTAAGTTCTTCATGAAATACTGCATCACTGCCTGCACTCTCTTTTGACTTAACTCCGTTCAGGGAGATGTTAACTTCCGTCTTTCCGCTCCCGCCTTTTACCTCCAGGGCTGCCCATTTCATATAGGCAAACAAGCCCCATGCAACCGATTGTGTGCTATACCATTCGCTGCTGCTGAACCTCGAGCAGATCTCTTTTGCAAGTGGAAGTGCAGCTTCCTTCTTATTCATGAGTGTCAGGGTATACAGGATTATTGCCTTATCGCGAATATCACTTCCATAATATGAATTGTAGTATTCGGGTTCTGTTGAAGTGATCCTGACATCGAGAAGCTCTCCTGCAACCTCGGCTCTTCCTGTGGTAGCATAGGCTGCAGCCAGGAGCCACCTCGAAAGGATTGGTATACCTGCTGTCTCCCTCAGCCTGTTCATGGCTCCTTTTTCGGGTTCTCCGGCAAAGGCAAGGGTAAAGAGCCTGTATGCCTGATCGATCGTTGACTGCTTGAACCGGGGGTCAAACCTCCAGTCATGTGCCGCTTTTGTCTGGTATGAAATCCATTTTTGTTTGAATGACTGAGGCACGCTGTATCCCTTCCTTTCGGCTTCTGTTAAAAACTGACCTGCATAGGAGGTGACCCAGTTATCGGGCTGGGCTGAACCCGGCCAGAGGGCTATTCCTCCTGCCGCCATCTGCCGGCTCATCAGCTTGCTGATGGCTTCGGTGATGTTTCCCGAAGCTGACTTTTTTAACTCGCTCTCATTTCCTGTTAGTTCTCCGATCCAAAGCTGCGGGAATACTGCTGAAACGATCTGTTCGGAACAGCCGTAAGGATAATTGACCAGGTAAGCAAGTCTTTTATCGAGATCTATTGACGGAAGCTGCGACACCTCGAGTGAAGTGCTCCCCGAACCATTCATTCCAAGGGGAACAAAGGAAGTTTCCCACTTCTCACCCTGACCCAATACCTTTAATTCCGATCGTGTTTCAGGAGGATTGGGATTTCTCACCTCAAGCTGCAGATCATAAACAGCAGTTTCGCCTCCTCCGCTGGCTGTCACTTTGATCTTTGCAACACCTGTTTTCTCCCTGGCTTTGAAGCTGAATTCAGCTTCCTTTTCACCTGTCCCTGAATTTGGTACAGTCACTGTTTCAGATTCTGTACTGATGAGTTCGTTTCCCTCAGCCTTTACAGTGATATCCTTAATTCCACCCTTTCGGATAAAAAGCGTAACTGGAAGAGCCATCTTTTCACCCGGACTGATAACCCTCGGAGCTGTTACCAGCACCATCAGGGGATCATTGACGAGAACTGATTTCTCGGCCGATCCGAAAGCAGTTTCACTACCTGCTACCACCATTGCCCTTACCGCCCCGGTATACTGGGGCAGGGTTATGGCATGGCTGACTGTTTTTCCCGGAGCAAGACGGAATGGGCCCAGGAATTTAATTACAGGTGCAAACCTTTGAGCCTTATTTGCTGAACGGTCCACCATTAGCTGATCGCCTCCGATGGCCAGCAGTTTTTCGAGTGTTCCGCCGAATGCCCCCAGTACCAGGTCATAGAGGTCCCAGGTAAGTACTCCAAGGGCTTCACGTGAATAGAAATAGCTCCAGGGATCAGGTGTTCTGAAACCGGTAATCCCAAGGAGCCCTTCATCCACAATGGCAAGGGTATAGGTCATGGGCTTGCTGTTTTTTTCGCTCACCTTGACTGTAAAAGGCTTTTGTGATCTTATCTCGTCAGCCATGTCGATGACGGGAGTAAGTCTTGTTCCCGGATCTTCGATCATCACCGGAACGACCCCATAGAGCCTGATAGGCATATCATTTACCGTTTGTGAATGGGGCTGTATCACGGTTACATATGCATAGATGTCGGGAGCCATTTCCGGTTTGGCCATAAAGCTGACAACAGTATTCCCTTTTCCGGTGTTGGCGAAAATCTCATCGATGACTCCTGTTGAGTTTTCGAGAGTCACTATTGCCCTTGAGTTCTCGGGCGAGGGAAAAGACAGCTTAACTTCATCACCGGGTTTGTATTTCTCTTTATCGGTGCTTATCGAGAGAAGTGTGGCCCCTTCGGTATTTCCCTTCATCCCGTAATCCCATGGCCAGTCGATAAGAACTATTATCCCGGTGGAATGCCCTTCGGGTGTTGTGGCCCTGATCAGGTAACGGCCCCAGGCAGTCTTTCCTAGTTTAAAGCTG
>CAIPJU010000829.1 GCA_903865465.1 uncultured Bacteroidota bacterium | reverse complement strand
GGAATACCCCGGGAGCTCATAATCGGATATGATGAGATCAATATCTTTTTCTTCGAGAATCCTTAAAAAATCTTTTTTATTATCCACAAAATAGTAATCAAAAGAGTTAAATTCCCTGCTTATGGCCGATTTTACCAGAATTGAATCCGGCTCACTATCCTCGAGGTGAAGGATACGCACTAAATTCTGCATAATAGCTGCAAATTAATTAGAACAAAATGAATCTCTTACATACTCAGTCTGGCAGGGAAAAGTAAAATGAGGCACCCTTGTCTTCTTCACCCTCTGCCCTGAATTTTCCACCATGACGTGTAATAATACTGGCAACGTTGGATAAACCTATTCCGACACCTTCAAAATCGCGTTGTTTATGAAGCCGCTGGAAGACGCCGAAGAGTTTTGCGGCATATTTCATGTCGAATCCGGCGCCATTATCCCTGACACAAAATTCTACTTCTGAATCAGTTAGCGTACTATTTATTTCGATTTCAGCCACTTCCCTTTTTTCAGTAAATTTAATAGCATTCGAGATAAGATTAGACCAAACGAGCCTTATGAGCTGTTCATCTCCCATGCAATCCGGCATCTTTTCAATCTTAAAATTTATTTTCCTGCCGGCTGTATTTTCACAAAGAAATTCTGCCACAGAATTTACCAGCTCCGTGGTTTGAATCCGTGTCCTGACTAATTCGTTACCCTGAAGTTTTGCTGATGAAAGCAGGGCATCGATCATTTTCGACATTTCTTTCGCTCCGTTTGAGATGATATCGAGGTAGTTCAACTCCTCACTGCTTCTGCCCGGATTATTAAGCTCCTTCAATAATTCCACAAAACTACTGATATAACGCAATGGAGCCCGCAGATCGTGAGAGACGGAATAAGCAAACGATTCGAGGTCTTTATTTATCGCAATTAGTTGCGAGGTCCGGTCCCTGACACGTGCCTCAAGGTCAGCATTCAATTTGTATAGATTTTCCTCAGCCCCTTTTCGTTCAGTCAGATCCCATGCAAAATCGCAGAGCAAAGAGGCAATCGTAACATCATCCTCATCGTAATGTATTGGTTTGTTTCCAATTCCAACTATGGCAACAACCAGGTTATTCCTTATTACCGGGATAAGCAGCTCTCTCTCAATATTTGGATGTCCGGGAGGTAACTCACTGGCATTCGGAAGATCTTTGTAATCGTTGTGAAATACGGGTTTTTTCTGAAGCAAACATTCAATCCACACTCCTGCCTCGTCAACATTATAGTGTTCTTTATTTAATACGATGTTACATAACTTAGTCGTATTCGATGACCAGCTTTGAAGCTTCAGATTAACCTGATCTTCATCAATAATATGGAAAAACCCAATTTGGCTTCCGGTAAGCTTTTCGAGTTCGGCCAGAAGTTCAATCTGAAGTTCCTTACGTGAATGAGTCAGGGCAAACTCAACAAGACGCAGACGGGCTTCAATTAAGAGGTCTGATCGTTTCTTTTTAGTTATATCCTGGCAAATACCATTTACAAATAAAACCGTTCCATCATTATCGTAAGTTATTTCGCCCGATTCTGATGATATGTATCGTACCGATTTGTCAGCCATTATAATCCTGAAGTCAAACCTCATACGCTTAATCCCCAATTCTTCCCCAAATTTATACATCCGGGATAGATCATCAGGGTGAATAATATTTTTTATCGCATCACCCGGGATACCTGTAAATTCTTCCCTGCCGATACCGAATACTTCAAACATTTCGTCTGACCATTCAACCAAATTGGTCTTAGAACTCCATTTCCAGCTGCCGAGACGGGCGATTGACTGTGATTTTTTAAGCTCAGCTTCGGATTCCTTTATTTGTTTATGAATGGAGAGCAATTCCGCTTCTGCCTTCTTCCGGTCGGTTATATCATGAATCATGGAATAGAGCAGGGATGAATCCTTAAACTCTATCGGACCAGAATAAACTTCAACATCAGCAATCTCCCCGCTGGCCTTCCTGTGTTTAAAGATAAAGTAATTACGTTTCTCTCTCTTTGCCAAATCCATCTCCTTTAATATTTCAGCATGAGGGAGTGTGTTGATATCAGAAATTTTCATGCCGCATAATTCTTCATGTGTCCATCCGTAAAACTTACAGGCAGCAGGATTTGCATCTTTAATAATTCCGGCAGAGGGTTCTACCAGGAAGGATATTGTCAGGTTTGTCTTAAACAATGCCTTGTACCTCTCTTCACTAAATCGGAGGCTCTCTTCCCTCTCTTTACGCTGGGTTATATCGCGGAATGTAACAACGGCACCAATTATCATGAAGTCATCATAAATGGGAAGGGAAGCTAATTCGACATAAAAGAATGTTCCGTCTTTCCTTCTGAAGATCTCTTCTCCATGAAATGGTTTTCGAGAATGAAGTGTCGATTCTATAGGGCATTCATAATACGCTGATAAATTAGTACAACCGGGATGATGGTGGTATAATGCATGAGATTTTTGTCCAATCAATTCCTCATCAGTATAGCCCAGAAGCTCTTTTGCCATGAAGTTTGCAAAAAGATGGCTCCCATTCCTGCTGATACCTACAATTCCTTCGCCGGCAGCTTCGAGGATCATGTTTTTGAAGTTCACTGAGGCTTTGAGTTCCTGAGAAGCAATTTTTTCAGCAGTATAATCCACCAAAGTTGCATTGCAGCAGCTTTTATCTTCTGAAAGGACTCCTATTATGCGGATGTAGAATGTCTGGTGTATATCATTAATGATTCTTATTTCGCAGGTTTGTTTCGGCTCTTTTTCAAATACATTGTACAGGAATTCATTGAGAAGCGATTTGGAATCGTCCGAAACATAATAATTAAAAGGTTTATTAAGCAGATACAGCCTCTCCCGGCCCAACATTTGGGAACAGGTAATATTAAGCTTCTGAATTGCACTTTTATTTGAGAGAGAAACATAAGCCGTTGGAGCAAAATCATACAGCTCTGTGTATTTATCAACTGCTTTCTCTGCTTCGAGACGGGCTGTGATGAGTTCCTCATTCTGCATCCTGAGCTCAATCTCATGAACCTCCAGTTCATGGATCAGTTTATTTGCCCCAAACTCTGAATACCCATTTTCCCTGGTATAACCTATTTCTGATATTGCCTTTTCAGCTTTTGATCGCATATCGGAAAACTTCAGCTTGTCAATCTTCTTCATGATTTTGATTTAAATTTTCAGACTACGATCACCCGGGAACTTCTCTAAATATAGTCCTTTGAACAGAAACGAAAAGGCGTAGTTAAGTTTCCATTATAATAAATCTTTATTCGAATTTATTTTATTCAAAATTTCATTTGCTCTTTTAAGCTCTATCTCGAGTCTTTTGGCAAAGGTTATATCGCTGAACGTAATTACAAGCCCGTCGATGCGATCATCGAGAGTCCTGTAGGGCATAATTCTTACATTGAACCATCTTTTGTCGGTCGATGCAACAGCCGTTTCTACTGAGGTAAGTGTTTTCAGCACCATTTTTGCATCGATATCTATTTTTGGGTAATCGAGGTTTGTCACTATCTCGGTAAAAGGCCTGCCGACATCAGAATTACGAAGCTTGACAATATTTGTAACCTGGTCGGTAAAACGCCTAATATTCAGATCGCGGTCGATGAACAGAGTAGCAATCTCAGTGCTGTTGAGCAGGTTTTTCATATCATCGTTGGCCCTGGCAAAATCAGCAACCTTGCTTTGCAACTCAATATTAACGGTCTGAAGCTCCTCATTCAGGCTCTGCATCTCCTCTTTTGATGTTGTTAATTCTTCATTTGTTGATTGAAGCTCTTCATTGGTTGACTGGAGTTCTTCGTTTGTCGATTTAAGCTCCTCCTGTGAAGTCTGCATCTCCTCGCGTGTACTCTGGAGATCCTCATTACTTCTCTGTAATTCCGATTCAAGCTCTTTTATCCTTGCAGGAACAGCAGATTTACCGGTCAGATTTTTAGAGCTTTCATGTGCAATAGTCTGGGCTACTTCGGTAAAAACGATAAAAATATAATCTTTCAGCATTTCAGGAGAATCAACGCGCTGAAATGTCACATCCACGATGCTTGAACCTCCGTTGTTACCGATTTTAATCTGCCGGAGAATTACAGGATCATGGTTCTTTAAAACCTTACGAAATGCTGTCGGTAACTCCTTGCTCAATCCTTCCCTGGCCATAACGTGAATATTCCAGTTGGCCTTACCAGCAACAGGTTCAAGATATTTCCCGGTTCTGCCGGCAATATAAACTATATCACCCTTATCATTTACCAGTACGGTTGCAGGGGCAAATTCCTGGAGTATAATCTGGTCGGCGACGATTTGAATATTGTCACTATTCTTTATGATACTCTTTTTTTCAGCTCTTCCGATTTCTGCCCTGTAGAATGAGCTCGGAAAATCAACCAGATCAGATGCTATTCCTGAAGACGAATGTTTGAATATCTTCAATTTTGGATCAATTTCTTTGAAGTAATCCGACTGGGATCCAACAGTTTCAGCGGTGCCAAGAAGCATTATTCCTCCCGGATTCAGGCTGTAATTAAACAGTAACAAGAGCTTCTTTTGAAGTTCCGGTTCCATGTAAATCATCATATTACGACACGATAAGATATCGAGTTTCATAAATGGAGGGTCCTTAATAACATTATGAGGGGCAAATACCACCATTTCGCGAATCGAGTTGTTTATTCGGTAGCCTTCTGGTTCGACTGAAAAAAAGCGTCCAAGCCGCTCAGCTGATACATCATTGACAATATTATTTGAAAAATGTCCCTTCCTGGCTTTTTCAATGGCATCAACCTCCAGATCAGAAGCAAATATCTGCAGGCGTATGTTATTCCTTTTTTTATTGCTTTCCAGTGCTTCCTTGAATACAATAGCAAGCGAATAGGCCTCCTCACCAGTTGAGCAGCCCGGAACCCAGCAACGCAGGGTATAACCTTCGGGACATTCACTGATCAAAGCCGGGAGGATTACATCTTTGAGTGAAGTCCATACGGCAGCGTCACGGAAGAAGCTTGTAACACCGATGAGAAGTTCCTTAAACAGTATCTCAATCTCAACCGGATTTTCCTGGAGGAATCTTACATAATTTTGAATTTTATCAATCTGATGTACTCCTTTTCTCCTTTCGATACGCCGGAAAAGGGTGTTCTTTTTGTAAAGAGAAAAATCGTGCCCTGTATGGTCTCGTAATAATATTATTATTTTATCAAGGTTGCTTTTATTCTTTATATCAGCATCCGGATCAGACTTAATAACAGGAGTGAATTTCAGGAAATTAATAAGTTTCAGCGGCAGGTCTTCAGGCGGGCCTACAATGTCGGGAATAACAGAATCAAGAGCACTGCGTGGCATTCCGTCGAATTTTGCGGTAGATGGATCCTGAACAATAACTATACCGTTTTTTTCCTTGATGGCCTTGAATCCGAGACTTCCGTCAGAGCCCATACCGGAAAGTATTACCCCGATACTTTTTTCCTGCATCTCTTCGGCGAGTGAGCGGAAGAAAATATCAATAGGCAATCTTAATCCCCTCTTCTCCACCGGATCGAAAAGATGAAGATCACCGTTTAAGATTGAGAGGCTCTTATTTGGTGGAATTACATAGACATAATTTGGTTTTACCTTAAGCTGATCGGTTGCCTGAAGAACCTTCATACCTGTTATCCGCTGAAGGAGTTCAGGCATTATTCCAACGTGATTAGGGTCGAGGTGCTGGATGACCACATAAGCCATCTCACTATCGCGGGGGACATTACCAAAAAAAAGTTCCAGTGCTTCAAGGCCTCCTGCTGAAGCACCGATACCAATTATAGGAAATATTAATTTCTCTTCCTTTTTGATTTTATCCGGATTCTTTACTTTTACCGGTACCTGTTTCCTGGTTACCATATTTACCTTTTTATTATCGCACAATAACAGGTAAAGTTAGTTAAAAAAACAGATCGCCAAAGGAATGTGATATCTCAAATTCTGAGTATTAGTAAGAATCTATATGAATACTTTTTACGGCTCTTCCCGAAGGATCGTTAAGGTTTTTAAATGACTCATCCCAGGCCAGCGCCTCCGGTGTGCTGCAAGCCACTGATGGAACCGAAGGGACACATAGCGCTGCTGAATCAGAAGGGAAGTGTTCGTGAAAAATAGATCTGTAAAAATACTCCTCTTTTGTTGAAGGAGGATTTATAGGGAACCTGTACCTTGCATTTTTAAGCTGGTCATCGGAGACCTCTTCAGCTGTCAGGGCCTTAAGTGTATCGATCCAGTTATAGCCAACCCCATCGGAAAACTGCTCCTTCTGGCGCCATGCTACACTTTCAGGCAAATCCTGCTCGAAGGCTTTCCTCAGCAGCCACTTCTCCATTTTTCCTTTTCCCGGCATCTTGTCTTTCGGATTCAGTCTCATGGCAACATCCATGAATTCCTTATCGAGAAATGGAACCCTTCCTTCAACGCCCCAAGCTGCGAGCGACTTATTAGCCCTGAGACAATCATAAAGGTGAAGCTTGCTTATCTTCCTGACGGTCTCCTCATGAAATGATTTTGCGTCAGGAGCCTTATGAAAATAGAGATAGCCTCCGAAAATCTCATCGGCTCCTTCGCCTGAAAGGACCATCTTTACACCCATCGATTTGATTACCCTTGAAAGAAGATACATGGGAGTCGATGCTCGTATTGTTGTAACATCGTAAGTTTCAATATGATAGATAACATCCCTGACAGCATCGAGCCCCTCCTGCTCAGTGAAGTTTATCTCATGGTGAATTGTTCCGATATGATCAGCCACTTTCCTTGCGGCTGCCAGATCGGGTGAGCCTTCGAGGCCAACGGCAAAGGAGTGCAGCTGTGGCCACCAGGCATCACTTTTGTCCTGGGTTTCAATTCTTTTAGATGCGAACTTTTTGGCAACTGCCGATACTATCGAAGAATCGAGTCCTCCCGACAGCAGAACTCCGTATGGAACATCCGACATAAGCT
>CAIPJU010000828.1 GCA_903865465.1 uncultured Bacteroidota bacterium | reverse complement strand
TGCTTATGTTCCTTTCGGGGATTGCCCAGGAAGACAATGCTGAAAGCCTTTGTAAAACAAAGAATTGCCAGTCCTCCGATAAGCGCAAGAGCAGCAATTGAAAAGACAATCAATACAAGTGAAAGCATATTTGCACTGTAAAGCCAGTTGTACAATCCCCCATAAATAAGGAATTCCGAAATAAAACCGTTAAGGGGAGGCAAACCGCATATTGCAACAGCCGCCACAAGGAAAAGCAAAGATGTTTGCGGCATTTTCTTAATTATCCCTCCCAAACGTTCCAGATTTACAGTATGGGCAGCCTGTAGCAGGTTCCCGGCGCTGTAAAACAGAAGTGATTTGAACAATGAATGGTTAAGAGTGTGAAGCAGTGCACCAGAAAATCCAAGAACAGCCATCCACTTATTTCCGGTTCCGAGTCCTATGCATCCAAGTCCAATACCAATTCCAATTATACCGATGTTTTCAATACTGTGATAAGCAAGCAGTTTTTTCAGATCGTGCTGAATTATTGCAAGCATCACACCGTATAATCCGGTTAGTACCGAAATAAAAAGGACTATATAACCTATTGCTGTATAATCGGCTTTTATCAGCAAAAGCATTCGCATGATTCCGTAGATTCCTATTTTGATGACTACTCCCGACATTATACCGGAAACATGTGAAGGGGCAGCAGGATGCGCATAAGGAAGCCAGGTATGAAAAGGGACAAAACCTGCTTTGATTGCAAATCCTATAAAAAAACAGAAAAACAGGGCCGTACCTGCCACCGGTGACTGACTCATTGAAAAAGCTGTGATATCATCGAAACTGACACTTCCTGTTTTAAATGCCACATAGATGAAACCCAACATTATGAAGACGATGCTTATGTGCGATTGCACAAAATAATTGATTCCTGCCTTAATGGTATCGGGCTTTGTATGTTCGAAGATTACAAGCGTAAATACCGATAATGCCATTGTCTCCCACAAAATCAGGAAAATAAATCCATTCTGAACGGAACAGATTCCAAGGAGAGCAAAATGGGTAAACATATAGGCTATGCTATGCAGAGTCAGCTCACGTTTCCGCTCCCTGTACTTTTTCATATAATTAAACCCGTAAAGAACCCCGGTAATCATTGTAAAGTTAATTGTCAGGATAAACCATGCTGAGAGTGCGTCGACACTAATCCTGACCGGACCGAATAATACTGTTCCTTCCAGCATTATATCATAACTGTAACCCATTAATGATTTGAATGCCACATATCCGGTAATAACTGATACAGCTATTACAGATATCGCCGTGACAAGCCCCTTGTATGTTGTTTTGAACAGCAGAACAGAAATGACAGACAAGAATAATATGAGCAATAAGATATTTATCAATGCCATAAATTTAGGACTGTTCCAATGAATACGGCAAGGATAAAAATAATCCCATACAGTACATAAACCTGTATCTTACCGTTTTGAATAAACTTGAAAAAATTGATGAAGCGGGTGAGCCACAAAACTGCAGGTTCAATTATTCCCTTTTCTAAAATATCAAGATAAAATGAACGATATCTTCTGTCGTCGGGGAAGGTATCGATTCTTTCAATTTCGCTGTATCCCTTTTTCTCGATTAGCATGAAATTCATCAACTTGCCGAACGACTTGGAGAATGATTTTCCCGTATATTGCATCCGGGGAGCAGGAGCTGAATAACCGCAACCCCAGGTTGATGAAATTGTATCTACTGTTCCTCGCACAAAATACCATCTCAGGAGAAGAGTAAATCCCGTTACTGCCAGAAAAAGAACAGAAGCAAAACTGATCTGTTTCATAACACCGGTATAAGCAAGGAGTACATGGGCATCAAATACAGTTTTGGAGCCTGCAAGAGGATTAATCACTTCACCAAGTAATCCCATCACAAATCCTGGGAGAAATGCTATTCCGATCATTACCAAAGCTATAAGGTATTGAGGAAGAAGCATTATTGCCGGAACCTCACCGGGAAGTTTGTCATGCTCAAGTCGGGGAGAACCCAGAAAAATAGTACTGAAAGTTTTTGTGAATGCGAGAATTGATATACCTCCGATAATGCTCAACCCCGCAAATGTTAGTATCATAAGAGTGATTAGGGCAATACCGGCAGAATTAAATCCTTCAAGGATGCCCGAATAGATAAGGAATTCGGAAATAAACCCGTTAAAGGGAGGAAGTCCTCCAATAGCAAGAGCTCCAAACAGGAAAAGGGCTGCCGTCTTCGGCATCGTCTTAATCAGACCACCCAGCTTGTCCATGTCGCGGGTATGAGTCTGTTTGTAAACCGACCCTGCTGAAAAGAAAAGGAGCGATTTGAAAAGGGAGTGATTCAGCACATGCAGCAAAGCTCCTCCAAAGCCAAAGAAGATAAGCATGTTTTGTTCCTTTCCCAGGCCTATCAGGCCCAGTCCTGTCCCAATCCCGATTATCCCTATATTCTCAATTGTACAATATGCAAGCATCTTTTTAAAATCGCGATGCACTGCTGCATTCATAATACCGAAAATACCTGTCAGCAGCGATAATGTGATGACTATCTCTCCAAGCACGATATAATCTGCTTTCAAGAATGAAATTATACGAAAGATTCCATAAATCCCCATTTTCACAATAACTCCCGACATTACGCCCGAAACATGAGATGGTGTCGCCGGATGAGCATGAGGAAGCCAGGTATGCAATCCCAGAAACCCTGCTTTAAATCCAAAGCCTGCAAAAAACAGCAGGAAAAGCCAGATGTTAGTATTTATTCCAAAAAAGAAGCCCAATGTCTTAAAATCGAATGAGCCGGTTTTAAAATAGGCCCAGATAAAAGCCACGGTCAGTAATATAACACTCAGGTGCATCTGAACAAGGTAGTTAATCCCGGCCTTGAGCACCTTGGGATTAGTATGTTCAAATATTACAAGGAATAATGACGACAAGGACATTACTTCCCACGAGATAAGGAATATTACACTATGCTGAACAATTGTTACAGCCAGCATTGATGCGTGAAACAGGAGATACGATATCCAGTGGGCTGTCATAAGTTGTGGTGCTGCATTCGATGATTTAAGGTAGCCCATCCCATAAATTACACCGGTCAGTGCCGTAAAATTGATTATAAGAATAAACCATGCTGTTAACCCGTCGATCCTGAAGGCAATATCCCCAAAGATGGACCCGCCATAGACGACATACTCATAACTTCCTGAAATGAGACAACATACAGCCAAGAACCCCGTCAATAAAGCAATAACCAGAACCAGGAAAATGCTTACCAGCGATTTGATCCGTTTATCAACGAAAGGAATGGCAACAATCCCCGAAAAAAGTACTATTACAGTCGCTTTTAGAAGAAAACCTATTAATTCATTGCCCCCATAAAAAACCATCATCCACAAATTAGTTCACCTGTCTGCAAAAAAGAGACTGCAAAGTAAAAAAAAACTGTATTAGAAAAAATGAAAGGAGTACAAAAATTTCTATTTAGCGCCCTCAATATCAAGAACTTTTGTAGTACCCCCTGTTTCAAGATTTATCTGATGAGGTTTGTTTATTTTCCATGAGCCTCCTGTAAAATCAGGTATATCAATCGATTGTG
>CAIPJU010000827.1 GCA_903865465.1 uncultured Bacteroidota bacterium | reverse complement strand
CTTGTACATCATCAGACTTGTCCTTATTATCTAAAATCCAGTTGATTATTAAGTCACTAATGCTTAGGTTTTCAGTTACTTTTGATTGCAAATAAGAGAACAAACAAACAAGGTGCACCATTTCATTGTCGATTTGCTGTTGTGCCATACCATATGAAGCAATACCATTCGGAAATAAATCTTCGTTTACATCGATTCCAATAAATGACTTGATTTTTTCTTGCTTGGTTTTTGGCTTAGTGTCAGCAATTGGTAAGTATCTCAACCAAATTAAATGAGCAAATAGCTCCTTTGTTTGACTGTTTGCACTTTCAAACTGCTTATTTATTTTATCAAAGAAGTCAAGTTTATTCTTTTTACTATTAGTCTTTTTTATATCTTCAATTAACCGATAAGCTTTAATATCAATATCATTTTCATCAATGTTTTGTTTTGAAACTTTCTTTTTTCCTTCATTTTCGCTACCAATTGGATTGTTGATGAAGCCATTAATTATACCCTGAATATTGCCTTGTGTGAAAATGTCAGTACTGTTATCATTGAAAATAGATTTTTTTTCAACTAACACTTTATTTAAAAAATTGTCAAATAATTCACTCATGTCATTTTTATTTTTTTCAGTTTGGTTTTTAGATGTTTCTTCTGTCATTTTGTTGTCGTTTTAATTTTCATTCTTGATTCAGCGGGTTACTTGGTTTTCTTGCATTGGGGCTAACTTGTTTGTTAATTCATAAAACCTCTACTTGCTTAACAAGCCCTTGTTGTATAGACTTAAGTGTTGTTGAATATATTGACAAGCTAATTTACAATTCTTTTTAAAAATCATCAGGCGGACGCTTTAATTTCTTAAAACTTATGATACTTTACCTTCCGGATATCTCAAGCATTGGATTGCTGGTAAGTGACGGAGATCTATAATTTTTAAATTTACCATTCTGCTCTCAGTGTTATCAAGCCATTGGCAGGCACTTTAACAGCGTTATTGACAACCATTCCCGGAACTTCTTCTTTTTCACATACATTAATTCTTTTCGGACTTCCTGCCGGCCAGGTTAATCGTACTTCTTCGTCACTGAGCGATACTGATCTTAGCCGTATAATAACCGCCCCTGCCTCTGCGGTTGATTTAATTACAGTTACAGAAACCGAGGAAGATCCTTCAACAGCCACTATCGTTTTCGAAATGGCATTGTTCTTAGCTGCAATATGAACAAGGGGCTGTGCCTGCTCCAGTCCAAATCGGTTTGCCGTGGCTGCATCATAAGCTCCGTGAGGCAATATGCGATACCGGAATGTTACCGGGCCATCCTGCGTTAGAGGGAAGTTGGTAAACCAGTGATTATTCATAACCCATGAATAAACCGTACTGCCGGGCTCGCTCTTTGTCAGCCATGGCTTCCTCTCACCGCTCCATGTTCCTGACTGATTGGCGGTCATCGCGCCGCTTTCAATAAGGGGAGCATCAAGGGAACACCACGTTATACCATCCCTGTCGTTCGAGATGTCGATCCAGCGCTGCATGGTAAGCCAGTTCCTGTTGGCTATTTTCAACTGATCCTCCTCAAGGCGCACTATTCCCCAGGGAATATCCATACGGCTTACAGCCTGCGGAAGGTCGAAGCCAAAGCCGAAATGTATACCATCCTTTGCAACAAGCGGTAATTTGTCAACCACATTGGCTATCTCAAGCCATGGCTGACCATAGACAAGGCGAACTGAACGGCTTACATACCGGCATCCCGGTCCCTTTGATTTAACCCTAATTTCTGCCAGAAGCGGACCCGCCTCAGTTACATCGACAGCAATAACACTATCCGGCAGTGCATTATCATTATCTCCCGACAACCACCGGAAGGCATTAACTCCTCCGTTTACCCTAACATCTGCATAGTTGCGTCCGGTGGCAATATTTGTCATCCTGACTATATTTCCACCTAAAGGATCGATCTTTACCTCCAACAGCTTATTACTAAGTAAAGTCCCCTCTGTATGACATCCATCCTTCATCGAAGGTTTTCCTGCTACTACCTTATAATGACGCGAACCGAAAGGTGGAATTTCTGAGGCCAGAAATACCAGTTCTCCCGTTGATAAGCGCTGAGAAGGCACTTCGCTCCCATTGTCGTCATTGATACGATCACCCTTCGTACTCTCAGCAACAGTAAGAGTTACCAGGCCTCCATGCATCCATGACTGGGTATTGAAAACCGTAATGCCTCCGTTTGAAGGACCCTCCTGCGGACCCAGGGCGCCATCAGACTTGTCAGTTGCAGGAGAAAGGGCAATTTCCATCAAATCGCGGCTACGGTCATCCGCTTCCCTGAAATAGCTCTGCTTAACCTTCCATATGGCATCCTGAAAAAAAGGTTCTGTGGGATTTTCAGCACCCCAGGTGTGTTCACTTCCAAGTGCAATGTTTCGCCAAGCCTCATCGAAATCATTACGCGGAGCAACCTGCCCCTTATGAAGCATCGACCAGAGCGTTTCAGCCTGTACAAGTCGTTCCCTGGCATTCCGGTTAATGGCTATCAGCCCCGCTGCGGTTCCAAGTCCGTCGGTCCAGTATTCCGTAAAATCACCCTTTACTACAGGCAGTGAATTTCCATAATTTGTCTCGATCATCTTCATTATCTCATCGCCACCGGCAATTACAAGATGGGGATAGGCATATTTCACATTCCAATCCCTGACGGCATCAGGAAGATCTGCATCAATGGGTGTATTATCCCACAGTGACCATGAAACGACATAGAAATCATAAGGATTATCAGGACGCTCCCTCTTCAGGAGGGGCTCCAGAAAATTCACATTAGCGCTCCCTGTACTGATTACAGCCGGAACTTTTGAAGGGTCGCGCTGACCGAACCATGGACGTCCGGTTTCTCCTCCCTTGGTCATACTGCCGCTGTTGCCATAGCCTCCGGGCTGAAAGAAAAGAACTTTTGATCTTCCATCGGGACCAAGCCACCAGAATGGTTTTTCATCGAGTACACGGGCATAACCTGCTCTGGTAGAATTTGGCCAGCTCATTATATATTTGATACCCTCATGGGCCATAACTGGCACAAGACCCCATGACATTCCCGGAATATCCATCTGCTGAAGAGTGGTCACAGGCACACCGGTAAGCCCTTGCATCACCCGGCTGAAGCGGAACACCTGAAACAGCTCTTCATCACTGCAGGCACTGGTATTGAGATTCAGATAGCTGGCATCGATGCAGAGATAATTATTCTTAATAGCGTTTACAATCAGTTCTTTCTGTGCAGGAGAAGCCTCATTCCAGTAACGTTCCAGAGGCCAGGTAACTTCAGGATTCCACTTGTAACGGGCACCCTCAGGATAATCCTTCGTCGCAAGGGCCAGTCTGATGCCCTCATCTATGTTTCTCTTGTGAAGAATTTCAACATTGGCCTGGGTATTAGTGTAACCAATATCAACGTGCGAGTGCGGATAAATATATACTGTCCAATGCCTCAACGGCGGGATTGTTACAGATTTCCTAAGCTTTCTTAAACCCTGTTTCAAAGTGAGCGTTAGCTCTGCTTCCTCCCTCAATCCAACATCGGGAGGGAGCAAAATAGTACAAACAGAACAGGCAGTATCAGCAGACGGAATTTCGGTAATTTCCTTTATCCCCTTAACTGTAGCTTCAACCTGAGCCCTGCCGGAAAGCTTCGGCCCCTTTAACTTCAGAGTGATGACCCGTCCGGGTTTACCGTCGTTACGATAGCTATAGTATGGCTGAACAATGCAATCCATATCAGAAGGAAATCCCATCCCGGTTTTGCGGTCGGACTGAGAAAATCCGCTAATACAAAAAAGCAGATAGAGGAATGTTAAGACTATTTTTTTCATCGTGCTGAATTAATTAAAGAACCGGGTTATCACTTCACCTATTTTGTTTTGTTAAAATCCTGAAGTTAAAGAATTATATGAGGATGGGGAATCAAATATGAAGTGAACAAAATACTTAAATATCAGTAAACTATCTTCATGAGATCACCCCAGTCCCTCTCTGCTGAGCAAAGAGGGCCAGGTCCTTAGAAGCCGTGTAAATAATTTATTTTAGCTCTAAAACCAGATATTGAATATTAAATCTGTACTTAGCTTTTCAGCCATGAGCAGATCTACCATCTCGAGGTAAAGCTTATTCTGTTTCCTGTAAATTCTTGCTCTCCACAAGAAAAGATCTCTATCAAATGGGTTGATTTGTAAGGCCTCGTTAATAATTTTCAGCGGTTTTGTTGTTTGTCCGACTTTTAATAACCTTAAAATCTGATCTTTTTTGTAAAAGAATATATTCCGGTTTGTAAAATTGAAAGCGGCGAAATATTTCTTTTCATACAGTTCATGCTCAAACCTGCATGGGTTCCAATGGCCCGAAGAATGCTTTAAAGCATCCAGAGCAGTCTCTTTATATAATATCGCCGGTTCATTTAAAAACTGAATACTGTCAATCTGACCATCTGTCCTGACAATAAAGCTTACAAGGACATTTCCGTCGGAACTGGTTATCGTTGAATTGTAATGAAAGTTCAAAAAGAATTTTGAGGGATCTTCATTGTCGATTTTAGCTGATATAATGCTTGCCTTATCGAAAAAGGAATCACCAACCCGGTTGTTCTGACCACTCACAATCTGCAGAGTGATAGTGAGGGTAAAAAGGATAAGAATTTCTTTCATGATTGATTTAATAAATAGCCCTGAATGATTTCTATGGCGATTCATGGTACGAATAATGGCCCGACAGTTTTATGAGTTGGTCTACGGATTTGAGTGAAGTGTTTTTGACAGAAAAAAGCATGTCCTGTAACTTCAGTGGTATTATTATTCCTTTATCCTTACGGCTATTATCTCATTCCCGCCCATGTTGATGAGGATTGAATCTGCTTTGTCGCCGGAAACCTTAAATATTAGCCTCGCATTTGCTTCCCTTAAAAAATACTCACTGTCTGAAGCAGGCAGAAGTTGATAAACTGGAAGGTTACTCCCTTCTGCGAATAAATTAGCCCCTTCTTTGGTAATAACGACAGTATTATTATCGCCAGCATCGTATTTACCAACATATTTATCAAACACTGCAGGATTAACTGCAACCGGAGTTTCATCTTTCAACTTCAAGGCTTCAAATTGTGTTCCGTTCTGATAATGAATAGCGTTGATAACAT
>CAIPJU010000826.1 GCA_903865465.1 uncultured Bacteroidota bacterium | reverse complement strand
TCATCGTCAAACATAAAAGCCAACCTCTACCAGGGTTTATTACTGCTTTCACTGACCCTCTGTATTCTGGAACAATTCCTGAATCTTACCGGCTATATTACCAGGATCCTGGTAATTACAAATTATTCCGAACCGATTAATCTGGTGATAGGCCCCTTACTTTATCTTTTCATCAAACGAAGTGTTGACCAGTCCGATTCTAAAAAGGACTGGATGCATTTTATTATAGCCTTTCTCTATCTGTGCTATCTGACCTTCGATCTGATTCAACCAAATGAGATGAAGTACAACTCTTATGTCTATAGTTTCCATCCCGATTGGCCAAGCATCGGGTATCATTATTTTGTATCGAATGACCCGCTTCAATTAAAGCAATGGCTGAATTTAGCGACAGGAATTCAGTTAGTTATCTACCTCTATTTCGCATTCCGTCTGTTGCTGAAGAAAGGCAGTCATACCGGTGAATCAATTTTCAGGACAAAGGACGACCTGCTTCGGCCATTGAGAAATATGGTTTTTCATATTGGTATAGTGCTGCTAATATTTGTAATTGTTAAACTGAGTTTTAAAAGAGATTTGGGAGATCACTATATCGGTACTTATGTTTCCGTCTTTATTTTACTGACCACTTTCAGAGTAATGAACGATTCGGAATATTTTGAGCGTTCCACAGCTTTCATGGATTTATCCATGGGCAAGTACCGTAAGTCTTCTTTAACCGAAGCAGGTAAGCTTAAAATCCTTGAAAGTATAATTTTGGAACTTGAGACAAAAAAATATTTTTCGGATAATCTTGCATCTTTGTCTGACCTTGCAAAGAAACTGGGAGTGAGCACTCATCATGTTTCGCAGGTAATTAATGAAAAGCTGGATGTGAGTTTTTTTGAATTACTCGCTTCTTACCGGGTGGATGAAGCAAAAAGAATATTATCTGGCGATAAAGGGTATAAAATTACCGTCGAGGAGGTATCTGAAATGGTTGGATACAACTCGAAATCTGCTTTTAACAATGCGTTCAAGAAGTTTACAGGAAAAACTCCTTCAGATTTCAGAAAATCAATAAACAACAGATTAATAAGTATTTAGAATTGAAGGTTTATACATGCCTATCGGGATGTACATCATCCTCATAGGCGTGTTCCTTTGCAACACCTCTCTGATATTAGTTTTGACAGGACAAATCAAGACTAATAAGCATGAAACGGATATTTTTATTAATCATAACGTTAATTCTCTTTTTTCAGTCAGTGACCTCTCAGTCCGGTTTAAGGAAACAATACACAGCTACCAGAATATTCAATGCCCCGGTAATTGATGGAATACTTGGTGATGATGCCTGGAAATCAGGAGCATGGGCGGGAGATTTTACACAGAATCAGCCTTATAGCGGCAGCCCTGAATCTCAGAGAACCGAATTCAATATTTTATTTGATGATGATAATCTTTATGTTGCCATAAAAGCATATGATTCCAGTCCGGATAGTATTGTTAACCGTCTTACCCGGCGCGATGAGCAGGATGGTGACCTGGTGGGTATTATTCTTGACAGCTTTCATGATCTGCGTACCGGATTCCTTTTCGGTGTAAGTTCGACCGGTGTCAAATATGACCACATGATGACTAATGACGGACAAAATGATAATCCTACCTGGGATCCAAACTGGTGGGTAAGAACATCAGTCAATAAGGAAGGATGGATTGCAGAGATGAAAATTCCATTCAGCCAGGTAAGATTCGAAAAAAGTTCAGGCGAAGTCTGGGGATTTGATGTGGGAAGAGTCTTGTTCAGGAAGAATGAAACCACATACTGGCAGCATATTCCAAAAGATGCTTCCGGCTTAATACATCTCTTTGGAGAACTGAGAGGGCTGGAGCAAATTAAACCACGTAAAATCTTTGATGTCACACCATATGTTGTGGCGAAAACAGAGACTTTCCAGGCAGTTCCTGAAAACCCTTTCCTCTCTTTGGGTCGTTCATCGGCATTAAATGGGGGCATAGATGCAAAAATCGGAGTCACAAATAATTTAACCATGGACCTGACAATAAACCCTGATTTTGGGCAGGTTGAAGCAGATCCTTCGGAGGTTAACCTTTCAGCTTTTGAAACTTTTTTTACTGAAAAACGTCCCTTTTTTATTGAGGGAAGTAATATTACCAGCTTTAACCTGGGAATTGGGGATGGAGAAGTTGGGAATGACAATCTGTTTTATTCCAGGAGAATAGGGCGGCATCCCCAGGGATATCCCAATCTTCAGGAAGGATGGACCGCTGATATTCCGGTAAGTACCAACATTCTGGGGGCCACCAAACTGACAGGAAAAACAAAAAACGGTCTTTCTGTTGGCTTTATAGAGACCCTCACTGCTCCGATGAAAGCAGAAATAGACACCATCGGTGGAAGAATTTATAAAACTGTTGAGCCTCTTACGAACTATTTTGTGGGCAGGATCCAGAAAGATTTTAACAATGGAAAGACATTAATAGGAGGGATGCTGACAAGCACTAACAGAGAGCTTGATGCTGATGTAAGTGACTTTCTGCATAAAGCTGCATACTCGGGAGGTGTTGATTTTACTCAATACTTTAAAGATAAAAACTGGATGTTTAACATTAATGCGGCTTTCAGCCTGGTTGAAGGTTCAAGAAAAGTAATCGGGAATACACAACGATCATCTGTACATTATTTCCAGAGAGCTGATAACCATTATTCTGAACTTGATACCAACAAAACTTCCCTCTCAGGATCAGGTGGAAGAATGCAGCTGTTAAAACTTAACGGTCACTGGAATTTCCAGAATGCTGTTATTTGGAAAACACCGGGATTTGAAATAAATGACCTGGGCTATCTGCGCGAAGCAGATCAGATTGTGACTTTAGTATGGGCCCAGTATAATCAGTATCAACCAAAAGGTATTTACAGAAAGTACAATATTAATTCCGATATGTATTCCATCTGGAATTTTGGAGGAAATAATACTGCAAAAGGATATGAATGGAATGCCAATATGGAAACCAGGAATTTCAGGAGTTTATCTGCCGGAGGAGCGATCAGAGCCGGCAGTCTTGATCCCACACTCCTTCGCGGAGGTCCTTTAATGAAGATTCCAGGCAATATTTTCGGTCGTCTTGGATTTACAAGCGATAACCGAAAGAGGCTTGTTTTCAATGCTTCGGTCAACTATACAGTTGGTTTTGAAAGGAGTTCAAAGAACTTTAGTTCAGTTGCCGGAATATCTTACAAACCAAACAACTGGCTTGTAATTTCTTTAAGTCCGGGGTTCAGTAAATCATATAGTGAGCTTCAGTATGTCAGCGGGGTGAATGTTAACAATACCGAGAAATTCATTTTTGCAAGCATTGACAGGAAAACAATCAGCTCTTCATTAAGGGTGAATCTGAACCTGAGCCCTAACCTTACTCTTCAATATTGGGGACAACCTTTTTTAGCTACAGGGAAGTATTACAATCATAAATTGATTACGAATCCTTTGGCAGACGATTATCATAAACGGTTTCAAACTTATCTGCAAAACCAGATAAATCTTAATGGGAATGCTTATAACATTGATGAAAATGGTGACGGTATCAATGACTACAGCTTCAATAAATGTGATTTTAATGTTCAGCAGTTCCTGTCAAATCTTGTTATAAGATGGGAATACAATCCCGGGTCAGCATTGTATATCGTCTGGAGTCAGACAAGAAGCAGCAACAACAGCTCCGAAGGTCTTGATTTGTTTGACGATATGGGTCATCTTTTCAATACTTCAGACAATAAACCACATAATGTTTTTCTTATTAAGCTAAGCTATCGGTTTGGACTGAAATAGAAGTTTCATATCAAATTGTATTTTAAAGATTACAGGCATCAGGGAGTGGTAGCATCAGCCGGAGTCAAAAAACAAGCAGCTATGTAAGCTGAATCAAAAAACTCTCTTTGCAAACCGGAAAGGGACTGTTTATCATCTTTTAACGTAATGTTAAATTATATAATGCAAAAATAAATTATATAATGTATAAATAAGTTTCATAACTGAAAAATAAGTTATAAATTTGTCAGGTATTTAAAAGCAATACCTATGATAAATCCATTTTTCATTTATGCGATAGAAAGTTCGGTATCCCTGTTGCTTTTCATGGTTGTATACAGGTTTCTGATTTCTGACCTTACCCATTTCTTCTGGATGAGGATCTATTTACTATCAAGTGTTGTTCTGAGTCTGAGTTTACCTTTTTTAATTCTTCCTATCCGGTGGGACATATCGATCCGGCCTTCATTTCTATGGGTCAATTTCAACCTGCTTTCAGGAAATCATCCCGGAGATAATGTTGTTTCTGATCCTGTTTTCCAAAACATACAACATTATAAAGGAATTGGTTTGTTTCAGTTTATGGCCGGTCTTCTTTTAATTATTTACTCTATTGGCCTGATCTTTAAGACATATAGTTTCATCAGAAGTGTAATTGTTCTGAATAAATATATTAGCCGGAATCCTAAAAGGAGGGAAGGTAATTTCTGGTATGTGGAATTGAATGATCAGATTCCCCCTTTTTCTTTCTTTAATTATATCTTTCTGAATAAAAGGCTCCATTTCCTGTCTGATTCTGATTTACAGCAGATAAAGGAGCATGAAATATCTCATTCAGAACAATTTCATTCCCTTGATATCCTGTTTGTTGAACTGACATCAATTGTATTTTGGTTTAATCCAATATTGACTTATTTAAAAAAGTCTCTGCAGGAGGTTCACGAATATGCTGTCGATGAGAGAATTGCAGGATTTGGAGAAAAAAAGAAAAACTATGCTCAACTATTGCTGACCCTTGCTTCAGATGTAAAAGGATTTAATCTTTCAGTGAGTTTTACAGGTAAACAAATTAAAAACAGAATTATTATGATTACAAAACCGAGATCTTTACCAAAGTATAAATTGGTATTTACTTTAATCATACCTCTTACGGTTTTATTACTATTAGCCTTCTCGTATGTTGATTCGCCAATTGAACCGGCTATTCAAAAACAACAAACTGAACTCCCCAAAGGCAGCCAGTTAAAAATAGGAGAGATAAACTGGAATGGGAACAGTGTTTATGATATTAAGACTTTAAATAATGCCTTTGGCCTGAAGAGAGGTTCCCCATATAATCAAAGCCTGATTGAGGACAGGCTCAACGGATCATCAGGCGCACAGGATGCTGTGAGCAATCTGTATCAGGATAAGGGATATCTGTATAGCAGAATAAGTTTTCAGGCGAATAAAAACAAGGAGGCAATGGACCTCATCATAACCATTGAGGAGGGTAAACAGTTTAAATTCAATGATATCATTGTAAAAATAGATGGTATCATTTCTAAAGATCCTCTAAATGAAATCGGAATTTACAAAGGAGACCTTTTCAGCAAGGAAAAAATTATAGAGGCTATAAGGGCGCTTGCAGCTTCGGGTAAATTTGATCCTGAAAAGATAAATCCGACGCCCTTTCCGAATGAAACGACGGAGAAATTTAACACTGTGGACCTGGAATTTGACCTTACGAAAATCAGTAACAAAAAATAGCATGGAAGAGCTGACAAAAGTTGAAGAGCGGATAATGATGATTTTCTGGAAAATCAAAAAGGGATTTGTGAAAGATATTCTTGAGGAGATTTCTGATGATCCCAAACCACCTTATAATACGATTTCATCAGTTGCCAGGATACTTACCGGCAAAGGATATCTGAAATTTAAAGTCTATGGGAATACTTATGAATACTATCCTTCGGTAACGCAGCTGGAATATCGTAAAATGAAACTAAAAAAGATGCTTTCAGGCCATTTCGGTGATTCCCCATCATCACTGTTATCATTTATTATAAAGGAAGAAAAACTAAGCAAGGAGGAGATTCTAAAGCTTAAAGAGATTATAAACAAAATTGAATAAGGTCATTATGGTCCTTCAGATCTGGCCTTTAGATCATATTTTATCGGCAGATTGACGAAAATGAAATAGAAATCATCAGAATTCTTCATGAACATATGGATTTAAAAAGCAGAATATAGAAAAATAATTCCGGAGTGATTCAGTAGCCTGGAGGCAAAGGCATTTATTGGATTTACTTTCGCATTCAGAAAGGCAAAACAAAAATCGACGCTGGTTCCTTGCCTTTATTGTAGCCTAATGGCCGGATGATCCTGAGATGAAGTATTGTGATTCTTCAGTTAATCCTCCTTCAGGAACTGCCTACGACCATGAACACGACG
>CAIPJU010000825.1 GCA_903865465.1 uncultured Bacteroidota bacterium | reverse complement strand
GTCCACTTCGGAAAATATGCAACGAAAGCGGCTGCCAACCTCTTGTAACACTTGCAGAACAACTTAATCCCTGCAAATTGATCACCGATTTGATCGACAAAGAGCTTAATGATGATCCTCCTGTACAACTCAACAGGGGAAACGTTATAGCTGGCGGTGTATCGGATGATCTCGATGAACTCCGAAGGATTCTCTATAGCGGTAAGGATTATGTTGCAGATCTGCAGGCACGTGAAATTGAACGAACCGGGATTACTTCGCTCAAGATCAGCTTCAACAATGTTTTTGGATATTATATTGAAGTACGAAATACTCATAGAGAAAAGGTTCCGCCGGAATGGATAAGGAAACAAACCCTGGTAAATGCCGAGAGATACATTACCGAAGAACTAAAGGAATATGAGAATAAAATCCTTGGCGCTGAGGAAAAGATAATATCTATTGAAACAAAACTCTTCAGCGACCTGGTGCTGGCTATTATGGAATACATTCCGCCAATACAGCTTAACGCCTCTATTATTGCCAGGATCGACTGTCTTCAGTCATTTGCAGTAGTTTCAGAAGAGAGTAATTATGTGAGGCCCGAGCTAAACGATTCAAAGAAGCTCGAAATCCTCGACGGCCGACATCCTGTAATAGAGAAGCAGATGCCGGTCAGTGAGACTTATATTCCCAATGATCTTACGCTCGATACTGAAGATCAGCAGATTATAATACTCACAGGACCCAACATGTCCGGTAAATCTGCACTCCTTCGTCAGACTGCTTTAATAGTTCTGATGGCACAAACCGGATGTTATGTACCTGCCTCTTCTGCAAAAATAGGGATGGTCGACAAGATCTTTACCAGGGTTGGTGCCTCGGATAATATAAGTCTGGGGGAATCGACCTTCATGGTCGAGATGAATGAGACTGCAAGTATTCTTAACAATCTGTCTGACAGAAGTCTTGTGTTACTCGATGAGATTGGCAGGGGAACAAGTACTTATGACGGCATCTCAATAGCCTGGGCCATGGTGGAGTTTCTTCACGAGAGTAAGCTAAGGGCTAAAACCCTCTTTGCTACCCATTATCACGAGCTTAATGAAATGGAAAACTCCTTTTCGAGGATTAAGAACTATTCGGTTTCCATACGCGAATACAATAATAAGGTCATCTTCCTCAGGAAGTTAAAAAGAGGAGGAAGTGAACACAGCTTTGGGATCCATGTCGCAAGAATGGCTGGCATGCCCAGGAGTGTCGTCAGTCGTGCGGATGAAATCCTTAAAGAGCTGGAACATAGTCAGGAAAAGAAGGAATTTGCCAAGCCCATTGCCGGTTTGGCCGACCACAGGGAGGGAATGCAGCTGAGTTTCTTCCAGCTCGATGACCCTGTGCTGAAACAGGTTCGCGATGAGATACTGGGAATAGATATCGATAATCTTACACCTGTTGAAGCGCTTAACAAACTTTACAACATAAAAAAGTTGCTCAGGTAAACTATATTCGATTTCTACTGTTATAAATTTGCACAAAACTGAAAAATGATAAAAAAAGGCATGATTCCTTACAAGAACCGATACCTGAATTATATTTATTTGTTGCTGGTATTGATTTTATGTTTTCAAAACCTGCTTTTTAGTCAGACATTTAATTTCCATAAGACAGAGCGCTTTCCCGGGCTGCTCGCTTTAAATCAGGATTCCTCAAGGTTGAAGAAAAACAGTAGTCAGGTCAGGGGCGACGAGCCGGATACCAATTTTACCTTCGAGAGATATGCTTCATTTCTGAAAAAGATTTCGGATACTTCAAAATATATTGTTCTTCCTATTAATGAATTCAGGAACACTGAAAACAGCAGAAAAATTGTCATTGGATTAAGGCATGACCTTGATGTCGATCTTAAACACGCCTTCTCATTCTCTGATATTGAATGGAATCTTGGGTTCAGGT
>CAIPJU010000824.1 GCA_903865465.1 uncultured Bacteroidota bacterium | reverse complement strand
TAGAGGCTTTTGACGATATTGTCAAAAAGACCAGGGAAATCATCAGACCAGGAAGAAGCGAGCCCCGAAAGATGAAGCCCAAACGACCTTATTCTATGAACTACAAACGATTATAAAAAAATGCTAACTAAACGACATTGAATTATTATTTAAAATATTTGTGGCAATATAGTTATAAATTCAGATTTGGTTCACGATAACCTATATGCATTGCAGTCATATATTGGAGATGTGTTTTCAGTCTCATCCTGAAAGAGCTCCAGTCTTTCCCTTTCGACCATTCTGTTTCGGAAAGAGCCTGAAGACGGGGATAGACCATGTACTCAAACACGGCTTCAGAGGGAATATCCTCGGTCCATACGCAACCCTGGAAACCGGTAATTTTAGTCATAACCTGAGAGTTGAATATTGAAGAGGCATCGTACTCATACTGGTTTTTTAAAGCTGCATCACTGTTATCCCCGCTGAGGTAAAATAGTGTCCATGGCGTAAAAATCAGACTGTTTCCATTTTTTGCGCCACGAACCGGAGAATCGCCCACCCAGTCACGCCAGTACATGAGAACAAGATCTTTATCGACGTTGCCATCGATCACATCATCCCAGGCAATAACTTTCTTGCCTTTATTCTCAAGATATTTCTGCAAAAGGACCACAAAGTTGTTTTGTATGGCATTAACACCTGATAAGTTATTAGCACTCATGTATTTCTGGCAATCGGAGGAAGCTTCCCAGGTACCTTTCTCCACTTCATCGCAGCCTATATGCACAAGGCTTGAAGGGAAGAGGGCGGCAACTTCATCCCATACCTTATAGCAAAACTTCATCGATTCCTCATTGCATGGACAGATCGGGTAGGAAAATTCGGTTCCCCATCCAGCTGTTCCAGTACATGATAAAAACGGGTACGCAGATATTGCTGCTGACATATGGCCCGGCATGTCTATTTCGGGGATCACCTCAATAAAATTATCAGAAGCATGCTTTACTATTTCATTTATATCCTGTTTTGTATAAAATCCTCCATACACTGTTTTTCCATCAACTACTTTGATAAAACGGCTGTCAATCTGGTATCTCGAATCAGACTCTGACTTTTTCATGCAGGCCGAGTCATAATTATTGAATGTTCTCCAGGCGCCCTTCTCTGTCAGCAGAGGGAATTGATCAATCTGAATCCTCCATCCCTGGTCGTCGGTCAGATGAATCTGCAGTTTGTTGAATTTATAAAGAGCCAGCCAGTCGATGGTTTTCATTATGTATTCCTTAGTGAAAAAGTGACGTGCCACATCTATATGAAAACCTCTCCATCCATATTTGGGTGCATCCGTTATGGAAACCAGAGGAAGTTTAATCGACTCCTGCTTTTGACCCAGGGTAAGGTTCCATATCATCTGTCTGAGCGACTGGGAAGCATAAAATGCCCCTGCTGCTTTTCCGGCGGAAATAGTAATCCCTTTGGCTGAAATTACCAGTTTATAACCTTCGTCTGGAATACCTGTATCGGATACAAATCTGATTTCAGGACCAGCTGCATTGCTTTTGCTGCTATATCCTCCGGTAAGGGCAAGATTCAAAGCAGCTGTAACTATTTTAGTTGCAGAGGGGAAGCTGTCACTCCCGGAGAAGACAACATTCCTGTTCAGGGTAAAGAATCCTTCCTGAAAATCGACTGACGTTGGAAGGGGTATAATGCCATGTGTGTTTTTTGCGGAGGGTTCCTGATACTCTTTATGGGCTTTACAGGAAGATAAGATTAAAAATAATAAAAAGAAAGCTGTTGAATAAAAGCTTATTACTATTTCCTTGTTGCGTTTCATATTAAAGGTACTTTATTGTTTACTAATAGTCAAATATAGAAGGATATAGAGTATGCACAAATTGTTGCTAAAGAACTATCATCTGATTTAAAAAACAACTGCAAAGATCAAAGATAGATGAACTTTGGGGTTAATAACCTTGCGGACAACCTAAAAAAAATACTCATCTGCTTTCCGACACCGGAAGATAAAATAAGCGAATGAGGAGTTATAATTATCCCATCCATCTATTATATTTCATTCAGTTATGACATAAGATGTAATTTTAGATAAAAAAAGGAATGTTTTTTCGTACATCAGTTAATTCAGATTAAAATTACTAAAACCTCAGGATTATGAAAACAGTTAAACCTTTGTTGACGATTATTCTACTCTTTTTTGGTGTGACACTTATGGCCCAGACGAACTTCGCGGGAACATGGAACTTAAATCAATCAAAAAGCAAGATGGGTGAAGGAGGCGGACCTGGTGGTCCCGGCGGTCCTGGCGGACCCGGTATGGGAGGCGGAGCTCTCATTATTAAGCAGGATGCCAATAACCTTTCGGTTGAGAGAACAATGCAGGGACCTGATGGTAATGAAATGAAAATGGTTGAAAAATATACACTCGATGGAAAGGTAAGTGAAAACACATTTATGATGGATTCGAAACGTAAATCAACAGTTGTATGGTCGGCTGACAAGAAATCTATAACCATCTCATCATCAATGGAGATGAACATGGATGGGAATAGCATGACAATGAAGGAGTCGGAGACATGGAAGCTGGGAGAAGATGGGAAAACACTGATTATTGAATCACAGCGCCCTACACCAGAAGGTGATAACATGAACATGACGATGGTTTACGAAAAAAAATAAGGAAAGAGGCAACAATGCCTCTTTCCTTTGAAAACTCAAAACCAAATCAAACTACCTGTAATTTCTTGAATATTTGTATATTATATTTCCATCGGTTCCAACAAAACAGATTATGATGCTATCGGCTTTAAATGATACGACTGAAAATCCTGGTGCCGATTTGCTGAATATCGACATTTCATTGGTACTGTTAGGGCGGATTTCACCACCTGTACCTGTTACTATATAATCTACCTGCTGGCCTTTCTCCCGCAGATGCTGAAAATCATGATCGTGGCCGCAGAAATATAGTTGGGCATGATATTTTTCAAGCAGTGGTTTTACCCGGGCTATCATTTCCTTTGTATTTCCATGCTTCTGGCTTGCAGAATATACAGGATGATGACCGAAAACCAGCTTCCATTGTTCCGTGGAATTTAAGAGAACTTCTTTGAACCATTTCATCTCTGCGGCTGTATCCTGCTTTGCAATTTCCGGATACTCCCCTGTTTTTTTCTGGTATTCATCAATCAGAGGGGGAGTGTCAAGAAAAATAAAACGTGCAGATACAGAATCATTAATTTTCTTTGCGAAACTATAATAATGGTCTGTGAGACGCCAGCGGCGGCTTATCTTTGAGTAATCAATTTCTGCCTGTGGGCTGCCCTTGTAGTCATGGTTGCCCAGAACAGGATACCAGTCAGCCTGCAGTGAAATTCCCTTATATACATTTTCAAAGTTTTGCATCCATAGAGGATCCTGAGTTGATTCAACTCCGTTTACCTGGAAATTATCACCGCAGCTGGCTATGAATCTGGCATCAACTGTATCAGCAGTCCTTGCCATTTGGTCGGCAACTTCCTGCTGGTGCTTAAATCCATTCCAGCCCCAGTCACTAACAATAAGGAAGCTGAATGATCTTCCCAACGTCTTTGAAGTAAGTTGTACTTCAGGTTTTATGGCTTGGGCCTTTAAACCTATTTTCGTAAAAAAGTTTTTTTGATCGGTGCAGGAAACAGCGATTAAAAGTGAAATTGACGAAACAAGTAAGAGTAATTTTATTTTCATTTTTTGACTGAAATTATTTTGATCATTTCAACATTATAAAAAACACCCATGGCTGACTAAGTCATTATTTTCCATGGGTGTATTAGGAACGGGGTCTGTTAAAATCAATAGTCCTGATTTTTAATGAATCACCGGGCTGCTATATCCAGGATGACAAATGTTCCTGGTTTTATTTTAGGTTTCTTTCCATCTTCAGCAGGTTCAAAATTGGCAGCTGAAAGATAGACGTGGTGTGTAATTTTATTGACAGCTATAGTACGGGCTCCTTCCTGTGTGGAGAAGTTTTCCACAACACTGAATGTTCCTGAAGCAGATTCTTTGACAATAGTCATTGTTTTATCACCATTAGAGCTATAGGCACATTTCAGTAACGGATCAAACGCAGAACCATCTGATTTTTCCCCGATGGGAAGAGTTGTGACCACTTTACCTGACTTAGAATCTATGACTACCATCAATTTATTGGCACAAACACTGAATAAGAAATGAGATGCCTTATCCAATGATAAACCTGTAGGTTCTTCCCCGGGAGCTATCGGCCATACTTTCTCGACTTCGCATGAACCAGGATCAATTACTGCAATAGCACTTTTGTCTTCAAGATTAACATAAACTTTACCTTCACCATCCGATACTGAAAACTCAGGTTTTCCTGGTAATTTAATCGTTGAGAGAATTTTGTTGGATTTGGCATCGATAACAGTGGCGTTATTTGATTTGCCGTTAAAGACAAATACTTTGTTGCTGAAAGAATCAAACATAATGGCATCAGGCCCTTTGCCGGTTACGGTTAACTTTGTTATTACCTCAAGAGTCCTGCTATCAAAAATAACCACTGATGAGTCCTTTCCACTGCTGATAAAACCTTTATTCAGGGCAGGAGCAATGGTAATTCCATGAACTCCGTTCATTCCGGTAATTTTTCCAACAATTGTCCCCTTTATCTCATCAACAATCTGCACCATACTTCCGTGTGATACATACAGACGGCTGTTGATATCATCGGAATAGAGGTAATCCCATTTTTCGTCTCCTTCGAGGTGTATTTTGTTAACTATTTTGTAACCACCCTCACCTGCTTGTTTCGAATAAGCCGAACCAACTGATAATAGTGTTAAGAATAATATTATTATTTTTTTCATTCTATATAATTTTAAAAAAAAAGTTAATTAACAGGTTTCGAGATCGGTAAATGCTTATTGCCGTTTCCGTCTTTTGGATATGCTCCCAAATCTTTGTTTAATACTTCAGCTGTTCCGTTTGTCCCGGAAACGATTGTCCAATAGGTAAATGGATCAGATACGTTACCCTTACCAATTGCAGGTGAACCGCTGCTTAATGACGGAATATTATTGTCCTGCAGGGTTTCACCTGGCAGAACACCGGGGACCCAGCTTGTAAAAACAGTAGCACATGCAGTATGCCCCGATCCTATAACATCCGTTGACTGAACTTTGCCGAATGAACCAACTGAATATATCCAGCTTTTTAATGAGTCGTCAATTGAATAAATCAGGTTGTTTCCGTATATACAGTGAAGTGTATCAGCTTTTGATGTTATATTGATGCCCGTATGGTTGCCAACAAGAATGTTATTGTAAATGCTCACTGCAGCGAATTTGTCAACGAGGATACTATTTGTTGCCTCGCCGACTTTTCTCCATCCACTGTTAATTATGGTATTATTGAAAATATTCAATTTCGTCTGGGGAGAAAGGACTGTTTTTCCTGTTTCAAGCTTTATACAATTATTAGCAGCGCTCCATATATAGTTGTATGCAACATCGCCTTTGACACCAGCCTTGATATTCATCGCTTCGCCGTCCTGGCCACCTAATCGCTGCAGTACGTTCCTTTTAATACTGACAGTAATATCGCCTTTTAGGTGAATACCATCGTCAATACCGCCAAACATCCAGTTATCTTCAAATACAATGTGTGCTCCTGCATTGTACGACTGGCTTCCTTCCACATCAAAGCTGGCCTGGGCACTTCCTTCCGAGTCGGGTCCGCCGGTGAAATTAATATGAGTATACCGTATGTAGATGTATTTAGAGGTAGAATCGATTAGAAATCCGCCCCAATGACCAGTTGTGCCTATATCAGTGAATTTGCTGACATCCTGTGTGGTAAAAGTTATTTGTTTGGCATCGGTACCAAGGCAGAGGAGTGTTCCATAGATTGCAAAATTGTAGTTGCCCGTTGCTATAATTGTGGTACCCTGCTGAACAGCTAAAGTATCCTGTTGGTTAACTATTACATTTCCTACTAAGTAATAGGTTGAATCTGCTTTAAGAGTTCCTTTTAATGTACCCTGAAGATGGCTGCTCTTCACATAGTTTGCCGGAGGCTTTGGGTAATTGGAAGTAGAGTCTATAAGGTCATCCCCGTTTTTTTTGCAGGAAAACAGCAGCAAAACCGTTGCTCCGAATGCTAAATAAGATAATAATTTTTTCATGATTGAATTTTAGATCTGTGATTAAATTGTAAGTTTTAGTCCTATAAAATAGCTTTGATAATTATTCAGTTTTTCTACAAAGTCACCTTCCTTCGTATAGCATTTAATTGGATAATTAAGAAGGTTGGCTGCTTTTATCAGGATGGAAAATTTCTTGCTGAAAAGTTTTTCAAATGTAGCTCCAAGGTTGTGGTAATTGCTCTGGTATTCATCTTTACCATATGAATCACTGACATTTATAATATGTCTTCCCTGCATGGTGTAAACCACACTGCATTTTAATCCATACCGGTTGTTTCTGTAAGATATTCCTGTGTTAATGACATGGGGTGACTGTCCGACAAGTGGGCGGTTTTCCATTTTAATTATTGTTGAAACATTGTTTGAGGCATCAATCACATTAAAGTGCTTGGGTACAACAACTTCAGAATGGGTGTAGGTATAGTTCATATCAATACCAAAATCTCCTAAATATTTCATCCCAACCAATTCCACTCCCCAGTTTGTACAATTAGGAACGTTTTGAACACTTCTTGATTCACTTCCCGGTTTGACCAATTCTTCTATGGCGTTTGTAATATTTTTATAGAAGACGCCGGCTGCAAATAGCTCTTCATGCTGAGGGTAAATCTCATAACGTAAGTCATAACAGGTTCCGGTAGAGTGCCTAAGATTAGGGTTTCCTGTCATCCCCCCGGGACGTATATCGGAATAGGGGATTACCTCTGTATAGTTCGGCCGGTTAATTGCCTGGTAAACAGAAAAACGAAGATTCTGTTTTTCCATGATCTTATACTTTAGATGGAGACTTGGGAGATAGTCGAAGTAGTAAAAGCGGGCATGGGCAACCGGTACCTGAGGATCTGCCTGGTTATGCTCATTTGCCATATATGTAAATTCCATTCTCACGCCTGTTAATACCTGTAATTTGCCAAATTCAGTTGTAACCATGCCATATGCTGCCTGTACATCTTCCCATGCCCTGTAATTACCAGGGTTGTTAACTGCATTTCCCTGCTTTTGCTGATCGTTTTTTGTGGAAATCGGAACAGTCATGATATCAGGATTGGGATATAAATAGTTATCTGGTGTAGCGTTAAAGTCATATTCATTTGCATAATTTTTCCTGAATTTTATTCTTCCCATTCCGCCAGCCTTAAACTCAAATAAATGATTGAAAATTAATGGTTTGTAGTTAAGGTTTAAAAATGCTGATTTGTCTTCATCTGTTTCCCATTGCCACAGCCTTGTTATACAACTGGAATAGTTCAGATACTTTGGAGTTTTTGCACCCTTTGCAGGTATTGTCTGTACCAGGAAAACAGATGAGTAATCAGGGGAATTCGAATTGGCTTTGGCGTAAACCAACGACCAGTCGATATCTAAATTCTTCAATAGTTTATGGTTACCCTTAAGGATAGCGCTTTCGATTCCGGAATTGTCAGTAATAGTTTGATTGTAACTATGAACAGTTCCGGTCCCGGGCCCGGTCCTTGTATCTTCAGCCAAAGTATCTGACACCACTCTGGCCCGCATTTCATTCATCTGGAAGAATGAATTGTAGAAGATTATCTGATTGTTTTCATTAAACCGGTAATCAACTTTAACATAACCACCATATCTTTGCTGATCTTTGCAGTAAGTTTGGCCTTCCCAATCACCGATCTGCATTTTATTGAAGGCATCAATATTATAGCCTACAGTATTATAGGTACTTGCAAGATGGCTATCCTGTGAGCTTGCAGCCACCATGAAGCCAAGTTTATTTTTGAGGAATCTGCGGCCAAATGAAAGGTTACCGTTTATATTAGGAAATGCCGGCTTTGAATTTATTACAAGATTTGTTCGTGGGAAATCAGATAGTGAAGGAATGTAACTACTTCCTTTTGTCTGATAAAAATCCTGTGTCATTATGTTTTTTGAATTAAAAGTCAGGAAGCCATGATTGAAATAGTACTGGTTGTATCCGGTGGAAAGTTGAAAATTTAAGAATGACGCATCAGGCGCTTGCTTCATAACCACATTCACAGTTCCTCCAATTCCGTCGCTTTCAAGATCAGGAGTCAATGCTTTTATCACCTCGATCCGTCCGATGAGTTCTGATCCGATAATATCAAGGGAAACTGACCTGCCTGATGAACCCGGATTTGGCATGGTCACTCCGTTAATAAGGGTGCTACTGAATCTTGGAGGCATACCTCTTATTATTGCATAAGTGTTGCTTCCCGAACTGTTTTTCATCATCGAAATACCGGGTACCCGTTGCAAAACATCGGCTGCATTTAAATCCGGTAATGATTCAATAGCTTTTGCTGAAATAATATTGACCACATTGGGCGCCAGCTTTTCATCTGTTCTCGCACTTACATTGGTCTCCTTATTCTGTGTTGCACTAATGACTACCTCTTTTTCCTGAATTACTGAAGGAATCAGGGCAAGGTCATATGAAACCAATTCATCAGGTAAATTGATCTTTATTGTTTTAGAAACTGAGTGAGTGTAACCCATGCATGTTCCAATAATTGAGTAGGTGCCTGGCTTCAGGTTATTGAATATATAGTCACCATGCGAATCTGCAACAGAAATAGTATTGCTTCCAACAATTGAGACCGCTGCTCCTGCAATTGGTTTATGTGTTTCAGCATCGGTTATCTTACCCTTTATTACTGCGGCATTTGTAACAACGTTTATTACTAGAAAAAGGAAAAGAAAAATTGTTTTAGTTGGCGAGTATTTATCCAAAATATCCATTATTAATGTTTTGGACAAAACTATGCTTTAGAAAATACGAAACTGATACAACATTATTAGGATATTATTAATATCCACCGACGATGGTTACAATT